>NZ_JBFAYB010000196.1:0-5385 GCF_040681075.1 Streptomyces sp. NPDC051907
GCCCGAGGCCGGGAACCGGGCGCGGTCGACCGCCGCGGTCGCCGCCTCCGCCGCCGGCTCGCGCAGCCGCAGCTCGACCGCCTCGGCGGGCGGCCGCTCCTGCGGGTCCTTCGTCAGAAGCTCCTCGATCAGCGAGGTCAGGGAGCCGGCCGCGCGCGGCGGGGAGAGCGGGTCGACGGCGATCGCGTACGCCGTCTCGAGCGCCGCGTTCCGACGGAAGGGCGGCTTCCCCTCCACCGCCTGATAGAGCGTCGCGCCCAGCGCCCACAGGTCGGACGCCGGCCCCGGCGTCTCGCCCTTGACCCGCTCCGGGGCCAGGTAGTCCACAGAGCCGACCAGTTCGCCGGTCTTGGTCAGCGTGGACGTGCCGGACGAGACGGCGATGCCGAAGTCGGTCAGGACGACCCGCCCGTCGGCGCCCAGCAGGACGTTGCCCGGCTTGACGTCCCGGTGCAGCACTCCGGCGGCGTGGGCGGCCCGCAGAGCGGCGATCATCCCGGAGCCGATCCTGGCCGCCTCCTGCGGCGCCACCGGCCCGTTCTCCTTCAGCACATCGCCGAGGGTCTGGGAGGGGACGTACTCCATGACGATGCACGGCAGTCCGGCGTCGTCGACGACGTCGTGCACGACGACCACGTTCGGGTGCGCGATGCGGGCGGCGCTGCGGGCCTCGCGGCGCGTCCGCTCGTACAGCGTGGCCCGCTCGTCGTCGGACAGATGCGGCGGCACATGCAGCTTCTTCAGGGCGACATGACGGCCGAGCACCTCGTCCTCGGCCCGCCACACGGTGCCCATGCCGCCGCTGCCGATCCGCTCCAGCAGGCGATAGCGCCCCGCGACCAGCCGTCCCTCGTCAGGCGCCTCGTAGCGTCCACTGTCAGCACCTGTGGCGTTCCGCACCGTAAGCCCCTTCTGTCCCCCGTCTGCCATGGCTCCGTCACGATATAGGCGATCCGGGGCGCCGTATTCACCGGGGACGGCGCCAACCCGCCCCCGGTTTCGCCGGGAACGGCGTCCCGGCCGTCCCTCGCGGCCTGGTTGGGCCATCCGGGGTGCTGTACGGGGTGCCGTGGGGCGGCACACAGCCATGACCTGCTCCGATCTCTAGCGTCGGCTGCGCGCCCAGCCACCGCGAAGGCGCTGCACACGCCTCGCACAGACACTTCACACACACCGCACAGACCCGCTGGGAGAGCATCGTGGCCGAACGCACCGCCTCGTTCAGGCGACTGGCCGCCGCGGCCGTGGCCGGCGGCCTCCTCCTCGCGCTCCACACGAGCACGACGTCCGCGGCTCCCGCCGCCCCCGCCGCCCCGACCGCCCGCGCACCCGAGGCGACCCGGGTCGCCTCGGCGCCGGGCAGCGCGACCGCTCTCGCGGGGTACGCGGTCCGGTCCAGCGCCGACGTCTCGGACTCCCCCGCGCAGATCTCCGCCCCCGGCTACCGGACCGACGGCTGGTACCCCGCAGGCCCCCGGTCCACGGTGCTCGCGGCGCTGCTCGCGGCCGGGGTGTACCCGGATCCGTTCTACTCCACCAACCTCAAGAAGATTCAGGCCGCCGACTTCGCCGTCCCCTGGTGGTACCGCTCGGACTTCACCGTCGCCGACGCCTCCCAGCGCACCTACCTGGACTTCAGCGGAGTGATGTCCGCCGCGGACGTGTACGTCAACGGCCGCCAGGTCGCCGCGAAGTCCGCGGTGGCCGGCGCGTACACCCGCCATGAGCTGGACATCACCGCCCTGGTGAGGCCCGGCGCGAACACGGTCGCCTTCCGCGTCCAGCCCAACGACCCCAAGAAGCACCTCACCATGGGCTGGATCGACTGGCTCCAGCCCCCGCCGGACCAGAACATGGGCATCGTCCGCGACGTCCTGGTGCGCCGCGGCGGCCCGGTGGCGCTGCGCGACGCCCACGCCGTCGCCACCCTCGACGTCCCCTCGCTCGCCTCCGCCGAGGTGACCGTCAAGGCCCAGGCCCGCAACGACTCGGCGGTCCCCGTCACCGCCACCGTCTCCGCGACCGTCGACGGCGCGGCCCTCCGTCAGGACGTGCGCCTGGCCCCGCACGAGACCAAGACGGTCGTCTTCGCCCCCGCCGACCATCCGCGGCTGCGGCTGCGGGCGCCGCGCGTGTGGTGGCCCGCCTCGATGGGCGAGCAGCCGCTGTACGACCTCGACGTCACCGCCGCCGTCTCGGGGAGGGTGTCCGACGCGGCGCACCAGAGGTTCGGCATCCGCGATGTGCGGGCGCCTCTGAACGCGGCCGGCGACCGCCAGTACCGGATCAACGGACGCCCGCTGCTCGTCAAGGGCGCCGGCTGGTCCCCCGACCACTTCCTGCGCTGGGACCGCCGTTATGTCGAGGACCGCCTGCGGTACGCGCTCGACCTGGGGCTCAACACCCTCCGGCTGGAGGGCCACATCGAGCCGGACGAGTTCTTCGACCTCGCCGACCGGTACGGACTGCTGGCCCTGCCCGGCTGGGAGTGCTGCAACAAGTGGGAGAGCGACAGCAACGACGGTGCGTCCGGGACGGCCTGGACGCCTGACGACTTCCGGGTGGCGAAGGCGTCGATGACCGCCGAGGCGGCCCGGCTGCGCCACCACCCCAGCGTCGTCTCCTTCCTGATCGGCAGCGACTTCGCCCCCGACGCCACGGTCGAGAAGAACTACCTCGACGCCCTCGAGAAGGCCGACTGGCGCACACCGGTGATCGCCGCCGCCTCGGACAACGCCTCGCCGGTCTCCGGCAGCTCGGGCATGAAGATGACCGGCCCCTACGACTGGGTCCCGCCCGGCTACTGGTACGACAAGCGCGAAGGAGGGGCGAAGGGGTTCAACTCCGAGACCAGCGCCGGCCCCGACGTCCCCACGCTCGACACCCTGCGCCGGATGATGTCCCCCGCCGAGCTCGGCACACTGTGGCGCGACCCGTCCGCCGTCCAGTACCACCGCTCGCCCAAGAGCGTCTTCGACGACCTCACGCTCTACAACACCGCCCTGAGCGGTCGCTACGGCCCGCCGACGAGCCTCGAGGACTATGTGCGCAAGGCGCAGCTCGCCCAGTACGAGAACGTGCGCGCGCAGTTCGAGTCGTACCGCCGCAACGCCACCGACTCCGCCTCGCCGGCCACCGGGCTCGTCTACTGGATGTTCAACAGCGGCTGGACCTCCCTGCACTGGCAGCTGGTGGACCGCTATCTGGACCAGGGCGGGGCCTACTTCGGCGCGAAGAAGGCCAACGAGCCGCTGCACGTGCAGTACTCCTACGACGACCGGTCGGTGGTCGTCGTGAACGACCGGCGCTCCCCCGCCGCGGGGCTCACCGCGCGCGTGACGCTGTTCACCGCCGACGGCGAGAAGAAGTACGACAGGGCTGTCTCAGGACTGGCCGTGGGCGGCGGCGGGAAGAGGACGACCGCGCTCGCCCTGCCCTCGTCGGTCGACGGACTGTCCCCGACATATCTGGCCCGGCTCGTCCTCGTGGACGGCGCGGGACGGGAGGTGAGCCGCAACGTCTACTGGCTCTCCACCAAGCCCGACACCCTGGACTGGCCGAACACCACCTGGTGGCACACGCCCACCACCTCCCATGCCGATCTGCGGGGTCTGAGCGCCATGGCGAAGGCGACGGTGTCCACGACGGCGAGCACCACGACCCATCGCGACGGAACGTCCACCACCCAGGTCACGGTGACCAACACCGGCGCCGGAAAGACCCCGGCGCTGCTCACGGACGTGCACCTGGTGACAGGCGCCGGGGCCGGTGTGCCCGTGCTGCCCGTGGTGTGGTCCGACAACCAGGTCAGCCTCTGGCCCGGCGAATCGGCGACGCTGACCGCCGAGTACCGCACGTCCGACCTGCGCGGCGCCGCACCCCGCCTGCGGGTCTCCGGGTGGAACACGCCGACGCGGGCAGTGTCCGCACACTGACCGCGCCGCGGTAGCCGGTCGGACTACGCGTCGTCCGGCTGACGCCCACCTCAAGGTGGACAGATCAGGGCCCGATTGACGACTGAAGGCTGACGCGCCCTCGCCGTTGCTCCGTCTAGCGTCGGGTCCATGGTCAGACTCACTCGGACGGCCACCACCGCCGTCGCGCTCACGTTAGCCCTCGCCCTGCCGGTCGCCGCCGCGAGCACCGCCTCGGCCACACAGGCGCAGACGCCGACCGCGTCCGCCGCCGCGCTCCAGACCGCGTCCGCGCTCTCGTCACCGTCCTCGCCTGCTGCGGACACCGCGCGCTCCGGCCGCGCCCGACTCCCGCTGCCCACCGGCCCGTACGGCGTGGGAAGCTCCGTGCTCCACCTCGTCGACCGCTCCCGCACCGACCCATGGGTGCCGAGCGCGGACGCCCGCGAGCTGATGGTCACCCTCCACTACCCGGCCGCCGGCCATGCCTCGGGCCGCCCGGCGCGGTATGCCACCACGGAAGAGGCCAAAGCCCTGGTGCGGGCCTACGACCTCGAGCCCGCCGTGCAGGCCGAGAAGCTCGCCGCGATGCGCACCCACAGCAGGGTCGACGCGCGCCCCGCGAAGGGGAAGCATCCGCTCGTCGTGCTCTCGCCCGGCTTCAGCGTCTCCCGGTACACCCTCACCAGCCTCGCCGAGGACCTCGCCAGCCGTGGATACATCGTCGCCTCCGTCGACCACGCCTACGAGTCGAACGGCATCTCCCTGCCGGACGGCCGGCTGCTCACCTGCGTCGCCTGCACAGCGCTGGGCGAGGGCGGCGTGCACCCCAGCGTCTCCACCACGACGCGCGCCAAGGACGTGTCGTTCGTGCTGGACCGGCTGACCGGGCGTCATCCGGCGTGGCGGCACGCCAAGTCGATCGACACCAAGCGCGTCGGCATGGCCGGCCACTCCATCGGCGGAGCCAGCGCGGCCACGGCCATGGCGGGCGACCCTCGCGTCAAGGCGGGCGTCAACATGGACGGATCGTTCTGGGAGCCCCTGCCCGCCGACGGCCTGGGCGGTCGGCCCTTCATGCTGCTGGGAACCGACGACGACACGCACCGGCCGGGCGGCGAGGACAAGTCCTGGGACCAGACCTGGGCCGGCCTCGGCGGCTGGAAGCGCTGGCTGACGGTCGCCGGGTCGGAGCACTTCACCTTCTCCGACAGCCCTGTCATCACGGACAACTTCGGCCTGCCGCCGCAGTCGCCGCTGCCCGCGGACCGCGCGGTGTCGATCACTCGGGCGTACGTCGCGGCCTTCTTCGACGAGCATCTGCGGGGCGTCGCACAGCCGTTGCTGGCCGGTCCGAGCAGCGCCAACCCCGAGGTGAAGTTCCACAACCCCTGATCCCCGCTCGTACGACGCGGCGCCGGACACCCTCGTACGAGCGGTGTCCGTCGCACGCGGCACACCGGCGCCGGAC
>NZ_JBFAYB010000197.1:0-4928 GCF_040681075.1 Streptomyces sp. NPDC051907
CCTGCTGAGGCACATTGGGCAGACCGTTGGCGACTTCGGGGCAGTCGATGGTGGACACCGACTGTCCGCCGGCCTTCGTCTGACTCTGCGTCTGCACCGCGTAGCGCTGCCCCCAGAAGGCGTCCCAGGGCTTCAGATGGCCGCGGTACCCGGCCTCGACCAGCTCGTCGTAGACCGAGTCGACCTCGGCGGGGCTGTCGCAGACGAAGGCGAGCCCGAGGCGTTCGCCGCCGGCGGGGCGGGTCCACTGCGGGTCGAAGGAGCGGATCGTCTCCTCCGTGTCCCAGAGCACCCGCAGCCCGCTGGGCAGCGTCGCCTCCGCGTGGGGCGCGGCGTCGGCCTCGGCGGGCAGCTGAAGGCCGAGACGGCGGTAGAAGGCGAGAGAGGCGGCCATGTCGGAGACGACGAGGCCGATGGCGTCGAGTCGTGGAGTCATGGCCTCACGCTAGGCGGGGCCGCGCCCGGCGGTCTTGAACGAATCGGACGTCATGGGTTCGTAAGGCCCCCGGGCGCCGCGGCGAGCGCCCCGGGCGAGGACACTGGCGGTATGCACAGCATTCTGGTCGTCGACGACGATCCGACGGTCGCCGAAGTCGTCACCGGCTATCTGGAGCGCGCGGGCTTCGCCGTGGACCGGGCCGCCGACGGCCTCCAGGCCCTCCGCCTCGCCGCCGAACGGAAGCCCGACCTGGTCGTCCTCGACCTCATGCTGCCCGGCATGGACGGGCTGGAGGTCTGCCGCAGACTCCGGGCCGACGACCCCGCCCCCGTGCCCGTGATCATGCTGACGGCGCGCGGCGACGAGGACGACCGGATCCTGGGCCTGGAGCGGGGCGCGGACGACTATGTGACCAAGCCGTTCAGCCCGCGGGAGCTGGTGCTGCGCGTCGAGTCCGTGCTGCGCCGGGGCGGCGCCTCGCCCGCGCAGCCGAGGAGCGGCCCCCGGCTGGAGGCCGCGGGCATCGCCCTCGACCCGGCGGCCCGCCGAGCGGTCAAGGACGGGCAAGAACTCGGCCTGACGCTGCGGGAGTTCGACCTGCTGGCGCATCTGATGCGGCACCCGGGGGAGGCGATCGGCCGGGAGCGGCTGATGCAGGAGGTGTGGGGCTGGGAGTTCGGCGACCTGTCCACGGTCACGGTCCACGTGCGCCGCCTGCGCGCCAAGATCGAGAGCGATCCGGCCAGGCCGCGGCTGATCCAGACGGTGTGGGGCGTGGGGTACCGCTTCGACGTCCCGTCGAACGGCGCCGCGCCCGTCCACGACGGCGACGGGAGCTGATCTCATGAAGGACATGGCGGTCATCGCCCTGCTCGCCTTCCTCGGCGCCGCCGCGGCCGGGCTCGTCGGCGCGGTCGTCCTGCGGGTGCTGCGCCACCGCTCCGTCGCGGTCTCCCTCACCGTCGTCGCCGCTGTGACCGTCGTCGCGATGCTGTCCGGCACGCTCGCCGTCGCCGAGGCGATGTTCCTGTCCGCGCACGACCTCACCGTCGTCACCACCGTGGTCGCGATGGCGGCGGTCGTCTCGCTCGCCACCGCCCTGCTGCTGGGCCGCTGGGTCGTCGCCCGCAGCCGCGAACTGGCCCTCGCGGCACGGTCGTTCGGCGACGGCGGCGCCTTCGACGCCCCCGGCGGCGAGTCCACCGCCGAGCTCGCCGCGCTCAGCCGCGAGCTGGCCGCCACCAGCGACCGGCTCGCCGCCTCCCGGGAGCGCGAGCGCGCCCTGGAGACCTCGCGCAGGGAGCTCGTCGCCTGGATCTCGCACGATCTGCGCACCCCGCTCGCCGGGCTGCGGGCCATGTCCGAGGCGCTGGAGGACGGCGTCGTCAAGGACCCGGAGCGCTACTTCCGGCAGATCCGCACCGAGGTCGACCGGATGAACTCCATGGTCGGCGACCTCTTCGAGCTCTCCCGCATCCACGCGGGCGCGCTCGCCCTGACCCCCGCCCGGATGTCCGTGTACGACCTGGTGGGCGAGGCGCTCGCGGGCGCGGACCCGCTCGCGCGCGAGCACGGCGTACGGCTGGTCGGGGACGCCGTCGAGGCGCTGCCGGTGGAGGTCGACGGCAAGGAGATGACCCGCGTCCTCGCGAACCTCCTGGTCAACGCCATCCGCCGGACCCCCGCGGACGGCACGGTCGCGGTCGCCGCCGAGCGCCGCGAGGAGTGGGTGGTCCTGTCCGTCACCGACGGCTGCGGCGGCATCCCCGAGGAGGACCTCCCGCGGGTCTTCGACACGGGCTGGCGCGGCAGCCAGGCCCGTACGCCGCCGGCCGGCGCGGGCCTCGGGCTCGCGATCGTGCGCGGCATCGTCGAGGCGCACGCCGGCCACGCCGCCGTGCGCAATGTGCGCGGCGGCTGCCGCTTCGAGGTGACCCTGCCCGCCGCCTAGGCCCAGCAGGGCGAAGCCGCGGGGCCCCGGGCGCGCTGCCTGGGGCCCCGCGGCCGCATCGGCGCTACGGCGCCATCTCGTATGTGCCGGACAGCGCCGCCACCCGCTCCCAGACGCGGGCGGAGCGGGCCTCGTCGACGACGGGACGGCGGACCGCGCCGAGCGCCCACTCCTGCTGCTGGGCCGTGGCGGAGTCCTTGCCGTGCAGCTCGACGGCGTGCGCGGAGAAGTCGCGCACCAGGACCGAGAACAGCTCGTCGAGCACGTCCTCGTCCAGGCCCGTCAGGGCGGCCTGCTCCAGGATCAGCTGCCCGTGCACCACCAGCGCGAACAGCTGGCCGACGGCGAGGAGGAGGTCCAGATCGCGGCTCTGCGCCTCGTCGGGCGCGGCCGTGGCGACGAACTCGCACAGGGCGTCGGCCTGCTCGCGCAGCCGCGCCACGTTGGGCGTGTGGGCGTACGCGTCGTAGGCGGCGCGCCAGTCGTGGAAGCGGATGGCGCCCAGACCGCGGGCCGGGCCCTGGCGGAAGAGGAAGTCGTCGTCGGCCGCGTCCAGCCGGGTCGGCACCGGCGCGTACTCGGCCGGGTTCAGCAGATGGTTGCCCATGAACTTCAGGATCAGCGCGAGGTTGACGTGGACCGTGCCCTCGAGCTTGGGCAGCCCCCGGATCTCGGTGGCGGCCTGCGCGAAGTAGGTGTCCTTCTCGAAGCCCTTGGCCGCGATGACGTCCCACATCAGGTCGATGACCTTCTCGCCCTCCGTGGTCACCTTCATCTTCGTCATCGGGTTGAACAGGAGGTAGCGGCGGTCGTCGGGGCCGGCGGAGCGGAAGTAGTCGACGGCGCGGTCGCTGAACAGCTTCATGCCGACGAGCCGGACGTACGCGTCGCTCAGCTCGCGCCGCACGTGCGGGAAGGCGGTGACGGGACGGCCGTAGAGGATCCGGTTGTGCGCGTGGGTGACGGCCTCGTACATCGCGTGCTCGCAGATGCCGATCGAGGCGGTGCACAGGTTGAACTTGCCGACGTTGACGGTGTTGAGGGCGGCGTCGAAGGCGGCGCGGCCGGTGTGCAGGACGTCGTCGGGGCCGACCGGGTAGTCCTCCAGACGGAACTCGCTCACATACTTCGAGGAGTCGACGACGTTCTTCACCAGGTGGTACGAGGGGTGGCGGCTGTCGGCGGCGAAGAAGACATAGCCGTCGGGGCCCTCCACGTCGGTGCGGCGGCCGAAGACGGAGACGAGTCCGGCGGCGTTGCCGTTGCCGATGTAGTACTTGGAGCCGGTCGCCTTGAAGCCGCCGGCGCCGTCCGGCTCCAGCAGCATGTCGGTGGAGTAGATGTCGGCGCCGTGGGTCTTCTCGGAGAGGCCGAAGGCGAACACCTCGCCCTGGGCGAGGAGTTCCGCGGCGCGCTCGCGGGCGGCGGCGTTGTCGCTCTGCCAGACCGGGCCGAGGCCGAGGATGGTCACCTGCCAGGCGTACCAGTAGTCGAGGCCGTAGAACCCGAAGATCTCGTTCAGGGCGGCGATCCGCGCGGTGTCCCACCGCTGGTCCTGCCGGCCGGGCGCGGCGGCCGAGGCCGGGGTGAGGAAGGCGGCGAACAGCCCCTCCTTCGCCGAGAACGCCAGGAAGTCCGCCAGCCAGGCGCGGGAGCGGTAGTCCTCGATCAGCCGGCGCTTGCCGCGGGCCTCGAACCAGTCGACGGTGGCGCGCAGCAGCCTGCGGGTCTCCGGGTCGAAGTGCGCCGGGTCGTAGGTGCGCGGGTTGAACAGCAGAGGGTCGGCCATGGGTTTCGCCTTCCGGGAGGTCGAGGGATGGTCGGTGCCGGTCGCCGGCTCGGAGGAGGGCGACCGGGGGGTTCAGGTGCGGGGGCCGGGCGCGCCGAGCCGGTGCAGGGTGGCGAGCACGTCGTCGAGCCAGGCGACGGTCATCCGCTCGTACGCGATGCCGCCGCGCAGCACGACGTGCTGGAGCTCCGCTCCGGCGTCGGGCGGCCCCGGGGCGTCGGGGCCGGTGAAGTCGCGCAGCTCTCCGGCGAGATAGTGCGTGAGCCGGTCGGTGTGCGCCTTGCGGTGCCGCTCGACCTCGAGGATCAGCGCGGCCGGGTCGTCGAAGGCCGCGCCGCGGATCTTCACGGCGAGGTCGTGCCGTACGCTCTCCGGCTCGATCGGCTCGTGCAGCCACTGGGAGAGGGCGGTCCGGCCCAGGGCGGCGACGGAGTACTCCCTCTTGTCCGGCCGGGACTGCTGCGCCACCTCGCGGACGTCGAGCCAGCGATCGCCCTCCATGCGCTTGAGGACGCGGTAGATCTGCTGGTGGGTGGCGGTCCAGAAGTAGCCGATGGACCGCTCGAACCGCCGGGCCAGCTCATAGCCGGAGCCCGGCTTCTCCAGCAGAGACACCAGGATTGCGTGCTCGAGCGCCATGGCCCCAGATCCTTCCGCTGTCGGTCGTGGAGCGGACCCGGGAGATCGGGCTGCTGCGCGCGATCGGACTCTCCCGGGTCCAGCTGCGGCGCATGATCCGGCTGGAGTCG
>NZ_JBFAYB010000198.1:0-4645 GCF_040681075.1 Streptomyces sp. NPDC051907
CTCTCTTTCCCCACCCGGGGCCTTGGGGGGCGTGTGGGGGGGGGGCGGCGCACCTCGGCCGCCTGCGGGGGGGGGGCCCGGCCGGCCCCGCCCCCCCACGCCTCACCTCTGGCGGCTCACCCCCAGGCGTTCACTTCTTCAGGTCCCAGCCCTCGGCCGGGGCGGGGGCCTGGGCCAGGGCCGCGACCGCCGCTACGGCGGCGGGCTCGACGGCGGACGCGGTGGCGGGCTCGACGGCGGACGCGGTCGCGGGCTCGGCCGGCTCGGTCTTCTCCGCCCCGTCCTCTCGCTCCTCCCGCTCCGGGAGCAGCGCCAGCACGGCCTGCCGGTGCGCCTCGCTCGTCGCGTCGTCGTACGGGTCCGGGGTCGCCGGCACCTGG
This sequence comes from Streptomyces sp. NPDC051907, assembly GCF_040681075.1. Taxonomy (NCBI): domain Bacteria; kingdom Bacillati; phylum Actinomycetota; class Actinomycetes; order Kitasatosporales; family Streptomycetaceae; genus Streptomyces; species Streptomyces sp. NPDC051907. Next base: position 381 of record NZ_JBFAYB010000198.1, read on the forward strand.
AGCCGCAGGACGGGGCCCGTGCCGAGCCGTGCGTACCCGCGGCCGGGCGGGACGTCCGGCGTCGGCGTCGTGTGCGGGGCGAGCCCGAGTACCGACGTCACCTCGCCGATGCCGGCGCGGCCGAGCACCACGCGGGCGCGGGTGTGCGTGCGCACCGGCTCGGTCAGCGCGTCGAGGCTGTCGAACTGCTCGGCCACCACGACCGTCACATGGGCCGCCCGCCCGTGCCGCAGCGGCACCTGGAGCAGCTCCTGCGGATCCCTGCGCCCGTCGGCGGCCGCCAGATGTCCGAAGACGCTCGGCCGGTCCAGCAGGATCCACAGCGGACGCCTGGTGTCCTCGGGCGCCGGGTGACCTGCCTGCCGGGCGCGGTTGGCGGCGATCAGACGGCGCTCGGTCTCGTGGGCCGCCCACTCGAGGCTGGCCAGCGCTCCGGCCAGGCCGCACTCGACGCCCAGCACGCCCGCGCGGCCGGTGAGGCACGCGTACTCGCCGGTGCCGCTGCCCTCGATGATCAGTACGTCGCCGTGCGGCAGGGCCTGGAGGACGATCGAGCGGAGCAGGGACGTGGCGCCGCTGCCCGGCTCGCCGACCACCAGCAGATGCGGCTCCGTCGAGCGCGGACCGGTGCGCCAGACGACCGGAGGCGCGTCCCGCGTCTCCTCGCCCTGCGTCACCGGCACGGTGCGCTGCACCGCGCCCGGATCGGTGAAGCCCAGGACGGTCTCGCCGGGGACGGTGACGAAGCGCTGGGCGGCGATGGAGGTGGGCAGGGCGGGCAGCACGCTCATCACGAGCTGGTTGCCCTCCTCGTCCCAGCTGAAGTGGTACTCGCGGCCGCGCCCGGACTTGGCGTGCAGCAGTTGCTCGATGCGGGCCCGGGACTCGGCCTCGCTGTCGGTGAAGTAGGCCGGGTACGTCACCAGCAGCCGGGTGACGCGCCCGTTTCCATCGAATTCGTACTCGCTGAGCGCCTTGTCCCACGCCCCGCCGTGGGAGAAGAGCGGATCAGGGTCCTCCGGTACGGAGAAGTACGGCACGAGGGCCTCGTAGAGGGCTCGGAGCCGTCCGATCTCCGTCTCGTCGGGCCCGGTCTTCACCGGAGTGCGGACCCGGCCCTTCCAGGCGGCCGCGGCCATCACCGAGATCAGGGCGACCAGCGGCCCGTACGGGATGAGCGCGACCACCAGGACGCATGCCGCGACCAGGAACAGCGCGGGACCACGCCGTTCCTTGGGCGTGCCGGCCCACTTGCGCCGGCCTGCCGCGGCGAGCAGCCGCAGACCACGGGTGACCGTGATCAGCGGATGGAGGACGTCCGTGGCGTTGTCGGCGGCCGTGCGCGCGATCTCGCGGCTCCGGGCGATCTGCGCGCTGCCGCTGCTGAGGATGCGGGGGAGTGGTCGCCGGGCCACGTCGGTCTCCTGGAGGTGCGGTGCCGATGGTGCTGGCGGCGCCGTCGCACCGACAGAGCCGAACGCGTGGAACGCGTTCGCGGCGCTGCGGGCACTCAGGACGCCGATGGGCGCTGTCTGGGGCGGGCGCGGTCAGAACTTGATCCCGCCCAGCAGACTGGCGAGGCTCGCGCTGCCCGCCTGGATGCTGGGCGCGATGGCGGTGCCCGAGATGAAGAAGCCGAAGAGCCCGCAGACGAACGCGTGGGACCCCTTGAGCCCGTCCTTCTTGCAGAACAGGAAGACGATGATGGCGAGCAGCACTACACCTGAGATGGAGAGGATCATGAGAGGTTCTCCTGGTTGAGGGGACAGTCACCATGAGTTCTTCCAGGATCACAGGAAGTATCTATGTGATAAAAGGTGCAAATGGGTGAAAATGTCGGGTTTTCACTCCACTGGTGGACGCCGGGCCGCCAGCCGACAGGCGGACTGCCCGGTTTCGCGGCAAAGTGCCCTCCCCGCTGCCGCTGTGGGCCCGCTCCCGCCGGTCCGGCAGGGGCGGGCGGGCTGTAGAGCGACGGCGTACGGGCAGTAACCTGTCGGTTCACTCGTACGGCTGCCCTTGCCGTGCGTCCCAGGTCAACGCAGTGAAAGGCGGTCCCTCCGATGAGCGAAGCACCGGATCCCGAGGTGATCGAACTCGCGACCAAGGTCTTCGATCTCGCGCGCCAGGGGGAGACCGAGACGCTCGCCGCCTATATCGACGCCGGAGTACCCGCGAACCTCACCAACGACCGCGGCGACACCCTCGTCATGCTCGCCGCCTACCACGGGCACGCCGCCGCGGTGGAGGCGCTCATCGCCCGCGGCGCGGAGCCGGACCGGGCCAACGACCGCGGGCAGACCCCGCTCGCCGGCGCGGTCTTCAAGGGCGAGGACGCCGTCATCCGCGCGCTGCTGGCCGGCGGGGCGGACCCGGAGGCCGGGACTCCGTCCGCGATGGATACGGCGCGGATGTTTGGGAAGACAGAGCTCTTGGAGCTGTTCGGCAACCGCTGAACAGCAGCTGAGCAGCCGACAGGGGCCCTGCGCAAGGGTGTTGAGCGGCTGCGGAGAAGCAGCCGAGAGGGACGCCGTAAATGTGGTCGCGGTGGCGATATGGGTGGGTCATCATGACGGCGTGCCCTACCCCGGACTTCATCCGGGAGTTCCCCTGGGGCAACCGACGAGAGGCAGAGGAAGATGGTCTACACCAGGCAGAAGACGACGGGCGGCCCTACATGTTGCTGCGCGGCCTAGGCATCCCACTCCCCGGTCGCGTCGACAGCTTGATGTGAGGCTTTTCCTATGTTCGATCCAGTCATAGCGCCGAGCGGCACGCTGCTCGGTCTGCTGCAGAGGGGGCGCGGCGACGGCACGCTGCACGCGCTCGCCGCGCCGCGGGCCGAAGCGCTCGCCGCCCTCAACCAGTGTGTGCTCAGCGACCCGCGCCACGACTGGCAGGTCGAGAACCGCTCTCTCTACTACGCCCGCCTCTACCTCGACCTGCACGGCAGTCTCGAGGAGATCGAGCGGCATCTGTACGACGTCGACGACCACCTCGACGCCGACGAGGCCAGGACCGGCCTCGCGCTCGCGGTGCTCGGACACCTCGCCTCCTATGGCAGAGGCGACGCGCTGGCGCTGCTGCGGCGGTACGCCGCGAGCGGCGCGAACTGGGCATGGGCTCTGGACGAGCTCGCCCTGCGCGACGACGACGCGGGCCTGCGCGGCCTGGCGACGTCCGTCCTCGCCCGCTTCCCGGCGACGCCCGAGGGCAACGCCGAGCTGGCGGCCGCCGTACGGGACGCCTTCGAGCCCCGCCCATGGCGGCTATGGGCCGAGGACCAGCGGGACACCGTCGGCGCCAGGGTCCGCGCGGCCCAGGAGTCGGGCTCCTTCGACCGCTGGCAGCGCCAGATGCGCCCCACCGGGCCGCGGCCCGGCTGGAGCGTCCAGGCGGTCTTCGACTGGGCCGAGCAGGGCCACGCACGCGGCAGCGCACTCCATGTGCCGGCAGCGCGGTGCCTCTCGGCCGTCGCGGGTCCAGAGGACCGCCAGACGATCGTGGACGTGGCACGCGCCGGCACGGACGGGGCGCGCTGCGCGGCCCTGCACTACCTCGCCCAGTCCAGGGATCCCGTCGTCCTCGACCTGATCGAGGCGGCCGCGGGCAGTCCGTCCCGCACGGTCGCCGATGCGGCGGTCGCCGCGTTCGAGCGGATGTGCGGAGAGGAAGCCGTCGACCGGGCGCGCGGCTGGATCCACCGCCCCGACGCGCTGGGGTCCTCCGCGGCGGGCGTGCTCGCCTGCCGGGGCGGCGCCCAGGACGCCCAGCTGGTGCTGGGCGCGCTGCGCGAGACCGTCCGCGCCGACGGCCCCGACGCCCCCCTGCTGTGGACGCTCGTCGACGGCGCGGGCCGGCTCGGCATCGCCTGCGCGGCGCCCGTGCTGCGCCATGTCTACCGGGAGACGGCCTCCTCCCATCTCCGCGGCCGGGCGGCGCGCGCCCTCGCCGCGACGGACGCGTCCTTCGCCACGGGATTCGCCGTCGAATGCCTATGGGACTGCGAGGAGACGACGCGAGAGGTCGCCGCGCTCCACGCCGAGACGGGAGACGTACGCGTCGCGGAACGCCTGCGCCGCCTGGCGGCGGACCCCGCCGAGGAGGCGGAGGTCCAGACGGCGGTCCGCAGCAGAATGAGCCCGGACACGCCCGCGGAGGCGTGAGACCCGACCCGACGGCCGCGGCGGACGACGACGTCCCGCCGCGGCCGGCGGGGGTGGGGGGGGCCCGGATTCACGTGGGAGAGGCTCCGGGCGGGGGCC
>NZ_JBFAYB010000199.1:0-4548 GCF_040681075.1 Streptomyces sp. NPDC051907
GCCGAACCCGGCCTTCCGGGGGCTCTCGGCCGCACCGGACCAGCCCGTGAATGGCCCAGTGAACCAGAGGGAAATGGCCTGCGCCGTGGGCCACTTGAGACTCTACGGTGAGGAGCAGAGCGGCCCGCAGGCAGGCCGCGCCTCCCCAAGGAGCCCCATGTCCCTCCGGATCGTGCCGCCGAGCGGGTCGCCGCGGAAACTCGCCGTCGCTCAGCTGGTCAACTCGCTGGGAGACGGCGCGTACATCGTCTGCTCCACCCTCTACTTCGCCCGCGTCGTCGGCCTCTCGCCCGCCCAGATCGGCCTGGGCCTCACCCTCGCCTGGGCGGTCGGCTCCGTCGCCGGCGTCCCCCTCGGCCACCTGGCCGACCGCCGCGGCCCGCGGTCCGTCGCCGTGCTGCTGGCGCTCGCGACCTCCGCCTCGGTCGGCTCCTTCCTCTTCGTCCGCTCCTTCACGGCCTTCCTGCTGGCCGCCGTCTGCTACGCGACGGCCCAGTGCGGACTGGCCGCCGCCCGGCAGGCGCTGCTCGCCGGGCTGGTGCGCAAGGAGCAGCGGACGCAGACCCTCGCCTACCTCCAGTCGACCCTCAACGCCGGGCTCGCCGTGGGGGCCGCGTTCGGCGGGGTGGCGCTGCACTTCGGCACCCGCGCCGCCTACCTGTCCGTCTTCGCCATGGACGCCGCGGCCTTCGCGCTCTGCGCCCTCGTGCTGCTGCGGCTGCCCGCCGTGCAGGGCGCGCCCCCGGCCGCCGAGGCGGGGCCCCGGCTCGCCGTCCTGCGCGACGGTCCGTACGCCGTCGTCTCCCTCCTCAACATGGTCATGCTGCTGCGGATGCCGCTGATCAGCCTGGCCATCCCGCTGTGGATCGTCGAGCGCACCGCCGCGCCCGGCTGGACGGTCTCGGTCCTCCTCGTGCTCAACACCGTCGCGGTCATGCTCTTCCAGGTCCGCACGGCCGCCGCGGTCACCGATCTGACCAGCGCCACCCGCACGGTCCGGCGAGGCGGCGCGGTGATGCTCGCCTCCTGCGCCGTCTTCGCCCTCTCGGCCGCCGCGGGCGCGCCCGCCTGGGCCGCGGCGACCGTGCTGCTGACCGGGGCCGCGCTCCAGGTGGCCGGCGAGATGATGCAGTCCGCCGGCGCCTGGCAGATCAGCTTCGACCTGGCGCCCGCCGGACGACAGGGCCAGTACCAGGGCTTCTTCGGCAGCGGAGTCTCCGTGGCCAGAATGCTCGGCCCGCTGCTCCTGACCACGCTGATCGTCGGCTGGGGCGTCGTGGGCTGGCTGCTGCTCGGCGTGCTCTTCCTGGCGGCGGGCCTCGCCATGGCGCCGGCCGTGCGATGGGCGCAGCGGACGGACAAGGCCGCGGCGTACGCCGGCTGAGCGCCCCAGCAGACCCGCCGGCGTCCCTGATATCACGGCCGAACAGCCCGAGTTGGCCGGTGAACGCCTTGTCGTGGGGTAACCGCGCCGTCACGATGAGAAGGCCGCCCGGAGCCGTACACCCGAGGAGACCCCTATGGACAGCAGCGACGAGCAGCGAGGCGCGATCATCCCCGGAGCCCTCCCCTACCACCGTGACACTCCGCTGCACCAGGTGCCCGTCTCGGCGCAGAGCGCCGTGCTCGCGCGCGTGGGAGCGGACCGCGGAGAGATCATGTCGGCGTTCCAGTCCAGCGGGTCCGAGCAGCCCTCTCCTTGAGTCGCTGGCTTGGAGGAGCACTCCGGTGCCCGCGGGAACGCGGCCATTTCGCCAGTTCGTACTGAAGGTGCACAGCCGGTGCGACCTGGCCTGCGACCACTGCTACGTCTACGAGCACGCCGACCAGAGCTGGCGCGGCCGCCCGGTCACCATGTCGGAGGAGATCCTCCGGCTCGCCGCCCGGCGGATCGCCGAGCACGCGGCCGCGCACGGACTGCCGCGCGTGCACGTCGTGCTGCACGGCGGCGAGCCGCTGCTCGTGGGACGGGAGCGGCTGCGCGGCTTCGCCCGCGTGCTGCGAAGCGAGCTGCGCGGGGTGAGCGACGTCGTTCTGCGGATGCAGACCAACGGGCTGCGGCTGGACGACGCCTACTGCGCCATGCTCGCCGAGGAGGGCATCGTCGCCGGGGTCTCGATCGACGGCGACCGGGCCTCCCACGACCGCCACCGCGTGCGGGCCGACGGCACGGGAAGCTACGACGACGTCGTCCGGGCCGTCCGGCGGCTCGCCGCGCCCGCCTACCGGAGCGCCTTCGGCGGGCTGCTGTGCACCGTCGACGTCGAGAACGACCCCGTGGACGTCTACCGCGCGCTGGTGGACCTGGACCCGCCCGGCATCGACTTCCTCCTGCCGCACGCCACCTGGGACCGCCCGCCGCCGCGCCCCGGCGGCGAGAGCGACTACGCGGACTGGCTGATCGCCGTGCACCGGCGGTGGACCGAGGACGGCAAGCCGGTGCGCATCCGGATGTTCGACTCGATCTCCCGTCTCTCCCACGGCGGCCTCAGCCTCACCGAGGCGCTGGGCCTGGGCAGTTCGGACCTGCTCGTGGTGGAGACCGACGGCGCGATCGAGCAGGCGGACTGGCTCAAGACCGTCGCCCACGGCGCCCCGGAGACCGGCTTCCATGTGGCGCGCGACCCCTTCGACGCGGCCGCCGAGCACCCCGGCATCCTCGCCCAGCGCAGGGGACTGGACGGACTGTCGGCGCAGTGCCGAGCCTGCCCGGCGGTCGCCGTGTGCGGCGGGGGGCTGTACGCACACCGCTACCGCACCCCGCCCGGCTCACGCGCCGGCGGCTTCGACAACCCCTCCGTGTACTGCGCCGATCTGCTCAAGCTCATCCAGTACGTGGAGGGCGCCGACGACCGCGCCCCCTCGCACGGCCTGCGCCGCGCCCACTTCGACGACCTCGCCGCCGGCTACGGCGACGCGCCGGCGGTCCAGGAGCTGGCACAGGCGCAGAGCAGCCTGCGGCGCGTGCTCCTCGCGGCCGCCCACCGCGTCGCCCCGTACCCCTTGGCCGCCTGGGACTTCCTGCTCGCACTGCCCTCCCACGCCCTGGACGCGGTCCTCGCCGACCCGTATCTGCGGGTGTGGGCGCTGGGCGTCTGCGAGGAGGGCGCGCCCGACCCGGGGCGCCCCGCCGAGATCGCCCTGGCCGCCGCCGCCCGCACCGGGAGCCGCCTCAGCCTCGCCGTGCCGCTGCGCGAGGGGACCGTGCACCTGCCGGGCCTCGGGCGGCTCGTCGTCGACGGGCCCGCGCGCGACGTGACGGTCTCGGCGTACGACGGCCTGCTCGCCGTCGACGGCGCCGCGCTGGGCGCGCTGCCGGACGGGTTCGTCTGGGAGCCCCTGCGGTATCTGGAGGCCGACGGCATACGCGTGGCGCTGGAGGACGTCGACCCGTACCGCACCGGCTACCAGGCCGAGGTCCGGCCCCGGCTCACCGCCGCCGAGTTCCGCTCCTGGCAGGAGGCCTTCCGCGGGGCCTGGCCGATCGTCCTAGCCCAGTACCCGCGCTACGCCGACGGACTCGCCGCCGGACTGCGCGCCGTCACCCCGCTCGCCGCGCCGCCCGGCCGCATCGTCAGCGAGACCTCCCGGCACGCCTTCGGCGCGATCGGCGTCGCCCTGCCGCCCTGCGCCGACGACCTCGCGCTGACCCTGATCCACGAGTTCCAGCACGTCAAGCTCGGCGCGCTGCAGGACATGTACGACCTGTTCGAGCCTGGCGGCGGCCGGTACCACGTCGCCTGGCGCACCGACCCCAGGCCGCTGGACGCCGTGCTCCAGGGCACGTACGCCCATCTGGCCGTCGCCGACGTCTGGCGCACCCGCGCCCGGCGCGAGACGCGCGGAGCGCGACCTGAGGACGCCGCCGGGCAGGCGGAGTTCTGGCGGGGCGCGGTGCTCGCCGCGCTGGACACCCTCTCCACGGCGGGCGCCCCCACCGGCGTGGGGGAGCGGCTGCTGGCGGGCATGCGGGCGACGGCGCGCTCGCTCGGAGGCGGAGCGGACGCCGTGCCGCTCGCCGGGCGCACGCCGTGAACCACGGCGCACGGCAGCGCACCGGGCCGAGCACGACCAGACGCGCGCGGGCGCACGCGCCCTGCGCGCTGTTCGGACCGGCGCGGCCCACAACTGGCACGCTCCAGCCTCTAGTACCGGCACTCGATTTCGCGCTCCAATGGAGGGGACTGCTCCCGCCGACGGAGCAACTCGCGTACGGTCGGCAGGTATTGACTCCGGGGGAGGCGAGACCATGACGCATCAGATTTCCTCCTCGCCGCCGACCGTCAGCCCCACCAGACCCGACCCTTACTTCTTCCTCAGCTATGCGCGCATTCCCGCGACCGAGGAGCGCAGCCGGGAAGACCCGGACCGGGACCTGGACGACTTCCACCGCGATCTGTGCGGACACGTCATGCAGCTGACGGACCACGACGGCAGGGAGGCGCCCGGCTTCCTCGACCGGCGGATGGGGATCGGCGCCGAGTGGGAGAGACAGCTCAAACAGGCCCTGGCGACCTGCCAGGTCTTCGTGCCCGTCTACACCAAGCG
>NZ_JBFAYB010000200.1:0-4093 GCF_040681075.1 Streptomyces sp. NPDC051907
TGCCCCAGTGGGAGACGCTCCGGCCCTTCCTCCAGGGCATCGGCCGCCACTTCAAGCACCACCTGCCCGACCGGTACGGCGTCCAGATGCAGCACGTCGAAGCCACCCACCCCGAGTGGGTCGTGCCCGGCACCCCGTTCACCACCGTCACCGTCAACAACACCTACCCCACCGGCGTCCACCAAGACGCAGGCGACCTGGAGGAAGGCTTCTCCACCCTCGCCTGCCTGCGGAAGGGCCACTACACCGGCGGCAACCTGGTCTTCCCCAAGTACCGGGTCGCCCTCGACATGCAGCACGGCGACCTCGCGCTCATCGACGCCCACGAGTACCACGGCAACACCGCCATCCACTGCGCCTGCGGCGAGCGCCGCAACGGCATGTGCGAGGACTGCGGAGCAGAGCGCATCAGCGTCGTCAGCTACTTCCGCCAGAACATGGTCAAGTGCGGCCGGTACCCGGAGGAAGAAGCCAAGGCCATGAACGCCGCCGAGGCCCGCAACCGCAAGCGGCTGGCCGCCGAGATCGACGCCGCCGACACCCCCCAGGAGGCGACGGCATGACCGAACTCCAGCGCATCATCGCGGCCCTGGCGGCAGCCGTCGCCCGCGCCGCCTCCCTCACACAGGCCGACTTCGTCCTCGTCAACGGCCCAGCGGGAGGTGAATCATGACCGCCCACCACTACCTCTCCACCGCCTGCCTCCACGGCGACGGAGCGTACTGCCGCTCCCACACCGGGCAGTCCGGCCTCAAGACCCCCGCCCAGTGCAAGTTCTGCGCCGTGCCGTGCGTCTGCGCCTGCCACCTCAACCCCGAATCCCCGTGCTCCGCCCCGCCCGAGCCCCTCGTCGCCGACCTCCGCCGCGAGATGGACAAGGCACTCGGCGTGCTCCTGGAGGCGGGCGAGTACCTGACCCTGCACGCGCAGATGAACGCCGCCCTCCACTGCGCCAGCGACCGCGTCATGTACTCCCCGCTCCACGCCAAGGTCACCGCCGCCATCCACGCCCTCCACACCACGCTCGACCGCGCCGCCCCCGCAGATGAAGCAGGTGACTGATGCCCACCCCCCGCGAGCCCATCGTCCTGGCCGAGGACGGCCGCGACCTGTGGGACCGCCAGCCCGGCGAGAGCGCCAAACGATGGGGGCAGTTCTGCGTGTTCCGGGACCTCGGCAGGACGAGGACCTTGAAGAGGGTCGCGGAAAGGTTGAACATCACCCACCGGACCGCGCAGCAGTACAGCCACACATTCCGGTGGGGCGTCCGGGCCGAGGCGTTCGACCGGCACATGGACGAGCAGTGGGTAGCGGCCATCCAGGAGCGCCAGCGGCGCATGGTCCAGGACCACCTGAAGCTCGCCGCCACCTTCCATGAGAAGGCCACCGAGGCGATCACCAGCCTGATCGGACAGAACCTCAACGCGACCGAGACCGTCCGCGTGGCCGACGCCTACAGCAAGCTCATCCGCTTCGCCCTCGGCGAGCCCGACCAGAACGTCGCCATCACCGGCCGCGCCGGTCAGCCCCCCGTCCGCTTCTCCCACGTCCCCGCGGACGACAACGCGCTCCGCCAGGAGCTTGAGGAGGCCATCGCCCAGCTCGCCCGGAAGCACGCCACGACGGGGGTCGTGGACCCGTACGACGTCCTCGACCTCCCGGAGTAGCCATGCCCACCGCCCGCACGCTGCGTGCGCTAATCTTGTGTCACATCATCCGGCATGAGGAGACCGTGCATGCTCTACACCCTGACGATTCAAGGCACCGCCTCCACCAGGGAGATCTTCGAGTACGCCAAGGAGGAGGCCGAACGCGACCTGCGGGACTCGGTCGCCATGAGCACCGGGCCCCTGTCGGAGTGGGGCATCACCACCGAGGACGACGCCGTGAAGATCACCTGCGACGCGGCGCTGCCCCTGGCTCTGATCGTGGAGCACTTCTGCGACCGGGTGGAATTCCAGCGGATCGAGATCACCGCCAAGGAAGGCTGAGCCATGTACTGGCGGCTGACGCTGCACGGCTCGGACCCGGCGTTCCACGAGGACTACGACGGCGATGCCCAGTTCCTATTCCTGGCGGAGGCCCGCCTCGCCGACATGACCGCCGAGGCCACGGAGACCACCTTCACCGTCACCTCGCAGTACGCGGGGCTGCTCGGGGACCTGGCCAGGCAGTACATGGACGGGCCGACGTTCGAGCGGCTGACCATCGAGCAGGTCCCCGACCGATCTGCGCAGACGGAGGACGGGCCGACGCGCGGGTTCGTGCTACCGCCCGGCGCGATCGGCTGCACAATGCCGGACTACGCGGGCTGACACCTGGCAATCCCAGACGTGACCGCGCCCCTGCTCCTTCGATCCGAAGGGACGGGGGCCGGTGACTCTCTCCACCTTCGCCGACCTCTCCACTCGCGACACGCGCTCCGAGGCGAAGCGGCTGGCCGCCCTCTCCAACCCCGCCACGATGGGCCGCTACCTGGACCCGCACGGCTTCCAGGCCCGAGCCCACACCCGGCTCATCGGCAACGAGCTGACCCACCTGGGCCGCGACTACGACCGGCTCCTCCTCACCACACCCCCGCAGGTCGGCAAGTCCACGCTCGTCAGTGAGCTGCTGCCGTTCTGGTGGCTGGCCCGGCACCCATCCCAGCGGATCGGCATCGCCTCGTACGCCGCCTCGCTGGCGATCAAGAAGTCCCGCGCCGTACGCCGCCACGTCATCGAACGCGGCCACGAGTTCGGGCTGGAGATGCGGCGCGGCGAGTCGTCCGTCTACGACTGGTCCACCACGGCCGGGGGAGGCGTCCGCGCGACCGGCGTCGGCGGCTCCCTCACCGGCTTCCCCATCACCGGCGTCGGGATCTGCGACGACCCCCACAAGGACCGCCGCGACGCCGACAGCCTGCGGATGCGCAACCGCGTCTGGGAGTGGTGGTCGTCGGTCTTCCTGTCCCGCCTGCGGCCGGGCGTCCCCGTGATCCTGGTGCTCACCCGCTGGCACGAGGACGACCTCGCCGGACGCGTCCTCCGCCACGAAGGCGTCACCGACACCGGCGGCCGGTGGCGGGTGGTCAACCTGCCCGCCATGGCCACCGCGTTCGACGACCCGCTGGGCCGCGACTACGGCAGCCCCCTCACCCACCCCGCCCTCGAAGACGACGACCTCGCCGCGCTCCTGAAGCACTGGCAGGACAAGAAGTCCACCTCCACCCCGCGCGACTGGGGAGCCCTGTACCAGGCCGACCCCCAGCCCGCCGAGGGCGCTCTCATCACCCGCGACCAGCTCGCCGCGCAGCGCCGCCTCAACGGCCACCCGGACGTGCCCGAGCCGGAGCGGATCGCCGTCGCCGTGGACCCCTCGGGCGGCGGCCGGGACGTCGCCGGAATCGTCGGCGGGTTCCGGGGCGCCGACGGCCGCCTCTACATCACCCACGACCGCTCTCGCCGGTGCTCGTCGGCGGAGTGGGCGCGGCGCGCGTGCCTCCTGGCCCACGAGATCGGCGCGACGGTGATCCACGTGGAGAAGAACTACGGCGGCGACATGGTCAACATGGCCATCGCCACCGCCTGGGAGGCGCTCAAGAACGAGGGCGTGATCCCGAAGGACGCGATCAAGCCGTACATCGCGCCGGTGCACGCCCGCACCGGCAAGTATCTGCGGGCCGCGCCGATCGCCCAGCAGTGGATCGAGGACCGGGTGCGCACCACGGCGTACCTGCCCGAGATGGAGGAGGAGTGGGCCACGTGGCAGGAGGACCACACCGACAGCCCCGGCCGGATCGACGCCTCTACGTACCTGGCGTACGGCCTGCTCAAGATCCCCGGGGCCTCGCAGCACATCGGCAACGCGGCCGGAGTGAGCCTCAGCGCCGCCGCTCAGCAGCGCGGGGGAGTCAGCGGAATCCCGCTCGGAAGGAGCGGCCCCGGCCTCCCCGGCGGCGGAAGGTAAGTGAATCACTTAGTGTGACAGCACACGTGCGCGGCGTGTGCTAACGTCGTGTCTCGCGACACCGGCCCGGCCCCGACTTCCTGGATCGGGCATCCGGCACCGCACCCCGGTGGCGCAGCCGGTGCTCCGCCCCAGAGTGGCGGAG
>NZ_JBFAYB010000201.1:0-4089 GCF_040681075.1 Streptomyces sp. NPDC051907
CCGCGGCCGCGTCGACCCGCTCGGTCAGCCGGCGCGCCAGCGCCCCGCCCCACAGATCGGCGAGGTCGACCCTGCGGTCGCGCAGCTCGTGCGCGGGGACGCCGAGCAGCGCGGGCGCGGTCCCGGGCGCGAACCGCACCCCGGCGATCAGCGGGCCGAGCTCGCGGCCGGGGGTGTGGGCGTGGGTGTCGGGGCCCGCGACGAACAGCCGGCCCTCGGTCCACAGCAGGTCCATGCAGCCGTCCGGGAGCACCGGGCACAGCGGCCCGGGCGAGGCGTTCAGCGTCCGCGTCCACACGACCGCGCCGTCGAGCCTCGACTCCCGTTCCTCGTACACACTCCCGAGGCTATCTCCGGGCGCGCGCAGGGAGCACTCCGGCGGCTCTCCTGACAGGGGCGTACGCCGTCGGACACAATGGGTGATCTGCGCAAGCCACAGGTTTCGGGGGCGGTCATGGCAGCACTGATGGAGTTCCAGACGGACAGCGGCGCCCAGGTGACGGTGGAGGTCGACCGGCACGGCCCCGGCGCGAGACTCGTCTCGCGCGGCGAGAACTCCCTGGCCCAGGCGGGCCGTACGTTCGACGAGGCGCTGATCGGCATCCGCTCGGCGGCCGAGTCCGCGCTCGCCGTGTTCCGCGAGGGAACGCTCAAACCGGACGGCGTGGAGCTGGAGTTCGGGGTGAAGCTCACCGCCGAGGCGGGGGCGGTGATCGCCAAGAGCTCCGTCGAGGGCCATCTGACCGTCAAGCTGTCCTGGTCCCCGGGAAGCGGACCGGTCGGGCCGTGATGGCCTCTCCCTCGTGGCAGGCCCGCATCGACCGGGGCGGCGAGGTGGCGGGATCCGGTTTCCTCGTCTCCGACCGGCATGTGCTGACCTGCGCGCACGTCGTCGACCAGGCGGACGTCTCCCAGGTGGTGTTCCCCGGCGCGCCGGGCCTCGGGCCGCTGCCGGCGCGGGTGGCCGTGCGCGGCGGGTGGAGCGGCCGGAGCCAGGACCCCGGCGACGTCGCGGTGCTGGAGCTGGCCGAGCCGGCGCCCATCGCGCCCGCCGCGTTCGCGGGGCTCGACGAGCCGCACCGCACGCCCGATCCGAAGCTGGTGGCGTACGGATTCCCCGCCGGGTACGGCGAGGAGGGCGTGCAGAGCGAATTACGCGTCGCCTCCCGCCAGTTGATAGCCGACGAGTGGAGTCAGCTGTCGCTGTGGCGGGGGTACGGCCAGGAGCCCAGCTACGGCTTCAGCGGCTCCGCGGTCATGCTGGAGCAAGGGGGCACGGTGGTCGGGATGGTCTCCGCGTACGACGAGGCGGCGCGCACCGCCCGGATGGTCCCGGCGCAGGTCATCGCCCGGCACTGGCCGCCCGTGTCCGACCTCGTCCCCACGCCCGACTATCCGGCGGCCGAGAAGCGCCGGCTGCGCGAGCTGATCGAGCGGGCCGCGCGGGCGGGGGCGCGGGGGTACGACGTGGACCGGCTGCTCCAGGCCTCGACCGGGACGCTCGGCGTCGCCCTCCCGGCGCACGGCGCGGGCGGGCTGTGGCAGGCGGTCTGGTATCTGCTCTCCGAGACCGGGCCGCGCCCCACCGCGCTCCCGCTCGCCGAGCTCACCGTGCGGCTGGCCGACGTGGTCGAGGACGAGGGGCTCGGCCAGGAGCTGCGGGCGTGGTCGCACGAGCACCGGGAGCGCCACCGGGGCCGCCCGGCCCCCGCCGTCGGCCCGTCGCCGACGGCTCGCCCCTCCTCGGCGCGGCCGTGGTCCCCGATCCTCGTGGGCATCCGGCGCAGCGGGGAGGACCGCGGCGTCGTCCTGGCCGAGGTCGCCGCGTACCGCGACGGCCACTGCCAGCTCGTCGGCGAGAAGCGGCTGCCGCGCGCGCAGCTGCGGGACTGGGTGCTCGACCGCATCGACACGGCGTTCGGCCAGATCGACGCGGACGGGCGGGAGTTGATCGCGTTCGCGCTGCCGCACGACTGGATCAACCAGCCGGTGGACGAGTGGGCGCAGCGCAAGGGCGTCCGCACTCCGCTCGGCTGCCGTTCGCCGGTCGTCGTGCTGGACCAGGAGCGCCGCGGCCGCGAGAGCCTCCAGTTCATGCTCCGCAAGGCGTGGAAGGTGCTCGACCTCCAGCGCGGCTCCACGCTGCACCCCGTCCGCTGCGACAGCAGGCAGCGGCCCGAGCGGCTCTCGGTCCAGCTCCAGGACGTGCACGGGCCGGTGGGGATGGCCCGGCCGCCGAAGTCGCCGCGCGACAAGGGGCTGCACCGCGCGGTCCTGGACGCGCCCGCGCCCATCGTGCTGTGGCCGCGCACGGGCTGCCAGGGCGGCGGGGGCTGCTCCGGGGACTGCCGGGGCGAGGGCTTTCTGGACGCGCTGGCGCGGCAGCTGGCCGCGCTGCCTCCCGGAGAGCTGCCCGAGGCGATCTTGAAGGCGCGCAGGGAGGCGTTCGTGCACGACGGGCCGCACTGGGCCCAGGGGCTCTCGCTGGTGTGGGAGGACCCCCGGCAGTTCCCGAAGGTGCGTCCGCTCCAGCAGTCGCCTCTCTGAGGCCGCCTGCGTCGGGGGGCGCCGCCCCACGCCGCCCCACGCCGCCCGACGCCTCCGGACGCCGACCGACCCGAGAGACCGATCTGACACCGATCTGACACCGACCGACCGACGAGACCGGGAGCGCTCGTATGTCCCTGTGGCCCGTGTACCGCGGCGAGGGCGAACCCCACGACGGGGTGCGCCGACTGCCGCCTCCCCCGCCGTGGCGCGCGTTCGACGGCGGCCCGCCGCTCGACGCGCCGACCGGGGACGAGGAGGCGGCGGCCTCTCCGTACCGCGTGCACCGCGCCGAGACGTACCGCCCGACGGACAAGGCGGTCCAGCTGGTCAACGCGGCGCTGTATCTACGCCGTCCGCTGCTGGTGACCGGGCCGCCGGGGAGCGGGAAGTCGAGCCTGCCGTACGCGGTCGCCCGGGAGCTGGGCCTGGGGCCCGTGCTGCGCTGGAACATCACCAGCCGGGCCACGCTGGCCGACGGGATCTACCAGTACGACCCGCTCTCCCGGCTGTACGCGGCGGGCCGCAGCGCCGAGGACGGGCCGCCGGAGGACGGCGCGGTCGAGGACCATCTGCGGCTGGGGCCCCTCGGCACGGCGCTGCTGCCGTACGAGCAGCCGAGGGTGCTGCTGATCGACGAGATCGACAAGAGCGACCTGGACCTGCCCAACGACCTGCTGCACGTGCTGGAGGAGGGGCAGTACGAGATTCCCGAGCTGGTGCGCGCGGCCAGGACGCGCCCCGAGGCGGACGTCCTGATCGCGGACTCGGACGACCGCGTGGCCGTGCGGCAGGGGCGGGTGCGCTGCCGTGCGTTCCCGTTCGTCGTGCTCACCAGCAACGGCGAGCGGGAGTTCCCCCCGGCGTTTCTGCGCCGCTGTGTGACGCTCGAGCTCAAGCAGCCGCTGCCGGAGCATCTGGCGGACATCGTCCGCGCCCATCTGGGCGAGCTGGACGAGGAGGCGGACGGGTTGGTGCGGCTGTTCCTGGAGCGGGGCAGCGCCGGGGAGCTGGCGACCGACCAGCTGCTCAACGCCGTCTATCTGACCCGGGCCTCGGGTCTGGCCGCGGTGGAGCGGGAGGACCTGGCGAAGAGCCTGATGCCGTACTTGAGCCGGGCCACGGACCCGCTCGACGGCGATGACCTCTGACGGGGAGACCGCCGGGCAGCCGGGCGCGGCGCCGTCCGCCGTCGGCCCGCCCGCCGCCGATCGGGGCGCCCCCGCGCCCAGCCCCTCCTCCGGCCCCTCCTCTGGCGCCGCCTCGGGTCGGCTGGAGCGGCTGGAGCGGCTGGCGCGTGTTCTCGAGGCCGTGGGCGGGGAGCGGCCCACCGGCCAGGAGGTCGCCGAACTGCTGTGGCTGGCCCGGCAGTCGCAGGCGCCGCCGCCGGTCCCCAAGGCGGTCCGCCGGGCGCCCGCGAGCGTGCCCCGACCGCCCGCGCATCCTCCTCTGCCGCTCGCGCCGCCCCATGTGCCCGCTCCCCCGGTCGCCCCGGCCGACGACCGGGTGGCGCTGCACGCACCGGCCGTCGGCGCCCTGGCG
>NZ_JBFAYB010000202.1:0-3993 GCF_040681075.1 Streptomyces sp. NPDC051907
CGCGGGGGGGGGGGCGCCGTTGCCGTCGGGGGGGGGGGGGGCGGGCGCCGGCGCCCCGCCCACCCGGGGGGGGGCGGGGGGCCGCCCCCCCCCCCCCCCGACTGCGCTGTGACACTGCTGAGATGGCGCGAAGGACGCAGGCGGAGCGGGACGCGATCACGGTCGAGATCGGCTACGCGCTGCTCAGCGCCGTCCTGGTCGCCGCCCTGGTCTTCGGGGGGATCGCCGGGCCCAAGCTGATGTTCGACATGCCGTACGCCGTCGAGCGCGGGCTGCTCGTCGCGGGCGGCGTATGTGCGGCCCTCGCCTTCGTCCTGCGGGTCGTGACCGTGCTGTGGCGCTTCTCGGGCGCGCCCCGCCCGCCCGCTCAGCCGAGCCAGCCGGGGCGTACCAAGCCCGACTCATAGGCCAGGACGACCAGTTGGGCCCGGTCGCGCGCGCCCAGCTTGACCATGGTGCGGCTCACATGGGTCTTGGCGGTGAGCGGGCTGACGACCAGCCGGCGGGCGATCTCCTCGTTCGAGAGGCCGATGCCGACGAGCGCCATCACCTCCCGCTCCCGTTCGGTGAGCCCGTCGAGGCTCTCGGCGTCCGCGGGCGCCTTGGAGCGGGCCGCGAACTCCGCGATCAGCCGCCGTGTGACGCCCGGCGACAGCAGCGCGTCCCCGTGCACCACCGCCCGTACCGCACGCAGCAGTTCCTCCGGCTCGGTGTCCTTCACCAGGAAGCCCGAGGCGCCGGAGCGGATCGCCTCGAAGACGTACTCGTCGAGCTCGAAGGTGGTGAGCATGACCACCTTCACAGCGTCGAGCCGCTCGTCCTCGGTGATCTGCCGGGTGGCGGCGAGCCCGTCCAGCACCGGCATGCGGATGTCCATCAGCACGACGTCCGGGCGCAGTTCGCGCACCAGCCGCACCGCCTCCTCGCCGTCGGAGGCCTCCCCCGCTGCCTCGATGTCCGCCTGGGCGTTGAGCAGCGCCCGGAAACCGGCCCTGACCAGCAGCTGATCGTCGGCGAGCAGTACGCGGATCACTTCGTCTCCTTCGGCCGTACGGGGAGTTCGGCCCGTACGCGGAACCCGCCGTCCGGCCGCGGACCCGCCTCGATCGTGCCACCCAGGGCGGCGGCCCGCTCCCGCATTCCGGCGAGGCCGTTGCCGCTGCCGCCCGCGTCGGCGCCGGCGGCCGGGCCGTCGTCGTCGACGCGGAGGCCGAGACGGCCGACCTCGTAGGCGATGCGGACCCGCGCCGTGCGCGAGCCGGAGTGGCGTACGACGTTGGTCAGCGCCTCCTGGACGATCCGGAAGGCGGCGAGGTCGGCGCCGGGCGGCAGCGGCGTCTGCTCGCCCCGCGTCTCGACCGAGACGGCGAGACCCGCGCTCGCGGCCTGCTCCACGAGTTCGGGCAGCCGGTCGAGGCCGGGCGCCGGCGCGCGCGGGGCGTCTCCGGGGGTCCGCAGCGTGTCCAGGACCTGGCGGACCTCGCCGAGCGCCTCCTTGCTCGCCGCCTTGATGGTCGTGAGCGCGGTGCGGGCCTGCTCGGGGTCGCTGTCCAGCAGCGCGAGGCCCACGCCCGCCTGCACGTTGATGACGGAGATGGAGTGCGCGAGGACGTCGTGCAGCTCGCGCGCGATCCGCAGCCGCTCCTCGTCGGCACGGCGCTGCTCGGCCTTGGCCCGCTCCTCGCGCTCTCGGGCCCAGACCTCACGCCGTACGCGGACGAGCTCCGAGCCGGCGAGGATCGCCGCCGCCCAGGCCGCGACGGCGAGTTCCTGGCCCCAGGGGGCCGCCTCGTCGCCGGGCGGGGGCAGATAGGCGTAGAGCCAGTGGGAGATCAGCAGATGGCCGGCCCAGAGCCCGCCGAGGGCGCACCAGGCGGCCCGCCGGTGGCCGGAGACGACGGCGGCGAAGGCGCCCACGGCGACGGCGAGGAAGACCGGGCCGTACGGATAGCCCGCGCCGAGGTAGAGGAGCGTCGTGGCGCTGACGCCGAAGACGGCGACGACCGGCCAGCGGTTGCGCAGCAGGAGCAGGGCCGGGCCCGCGAGCAGCAGGACTCTCGCGAGCGCGTCGAGGGGCTCCCGGTCCGGCTGCTCCTGCGCCGCGAAGCCCGCGCCCACCATCACGAACACGGCCAGTGCGAGGGTCGAGGGCCACGGCACTCTGCCCGCGCTCCGCCGCGCCTCCCACAGACGCGGCCCCGGCGCTCCGCCCCGTGCCCAGGGAGGACCGCCGCAGATGCCGGTGCGCTGCTCTTCCATGACCGCCACGCTAGACCGGGGCTGGGCGCGCGGGCGTCAGCCCGGCGTGGTGATCACGCGTACTCCCTGTGCAGTACGGGCGCACCGCGCTGTACGGGCGCATGGCGCTGTACGGGTGCATGGCGCGGGTCGTCGGCCGCGTCAGGACTCCGCGCCGCGGGCGGGGGCCGTGCGGGCGGCGGGCGGGCGGCGCAGGCCCACCTCGTGCGCGAGGCGGGCCACCGCGTGGGCGAAGAAGGCGTCGCGGTCCTCGACAACGCGGTTGAACTGCCCGAACACCTCGAAGGAGATCAGGCCGAAGAGCTGGGACCAGGCGGCCACGAGGGCGGCGACGGCGGCCGACGGCAGATCGGGGGCCACGGACTCGGCGAGCCGGTCGGCCTCGGGGCGCAGCTCCCTGCCGAGCGGCGGAAGCACCAGGGCTGCCGTGCCATGGGCGTCGCGGACGATGGAGATCAACGCGAGGCCGACGCGAGAGGCGGGCGCGATGGTGTCCTGGGGCGCCGTGTAGCCGGGCACCGGGGAGCCGTAGATCAGCGCGTACTCATGGGGGTGGGCGAGCGCCCAGGTGCGGACCGCAGCGCAGACCGCGCTCCAGCGGGCGGGGAGGTCGGCGGGGCGGTCGGCGGGGTCGGACGCCTCGGCGAGGGCGCGCTCGGCCGCCGCGCCGACGGCGTCGAAGGCGTCCACGATGAGAGCGGTGAGCAGCTCGTCACGACTGGGGAAGTACCGGTAGAGGGCGGAGGAGACCATGCCCAGCTCTCGGGCGACGGCGCGCAGGGAGAGCTTGGCCGCGCCCTCTGCGGCGAGCTGTCGGCGCGCCTCGTCCTTGATGGCCGCGGTCACTTCGATACGGGCCCGTTCCCTGGCCCCTCGGATGGTGCTCATGCGGAGCAGTCTTTCACGATTCGGAGCACCGACCAATAATGAGAGCACTGCTCTTGCTTTGGATCGCCGATCCGGTGCACACTGCTCTTAAGAGAGAGCAGTGCTCTCGAAACGTCTCACTGGTGGAGCCCGCCATGACGCAGTCGCACTACATCAAGCCCAACCGCTTCGACAGCCTCCTCAACGGCGCGGTCGGCTGGCTCGCCCGTCACGGCGTCAGCGTGGCGGGCACGGCGGAGCTCTCCGTGCGCGGACGCACGTCCGGCGAGTGGCGGCGGATCCCGGTCAACCCGCTCCCCTACGAGGGCGGCCCGTATCTGATCTCGGCCCGCGGCCACTCCGAGTGGGTCCGCAATATGCGCGCCGCGGGCGGCGGCCAGCTCAGAGTCGGCCGCAGAACGCGGCAGTTCACCGCGGTGGAGCTGCCCGACGAGGAGAAGCCCGCGCTGCTGCGGACCTACCTCGAGCGCTGGGGCTGGGAGGTCGGGCGCTTCTTCGAGGAGGTCGACGCCAAGTCCACCGACGAGGAGCTGCTCGCGGCCGCGGACAAGCACCCGGTCTTCCGGATCACCGTGACCAGTTGACGCCGAGGACCGGAGGCCCGGCCGCGCCCGCCCCGCCCCGCGCGCGTCGGCCTGACCCGTACCAGCCTGACCCGTGCCGACGCCGCGCGTGTCGGCGTAGCACGTACCGCCCGTCGCGGGGACCGCCGTCGGGCGTGCCAGACCTGCGCACGGGCCCGCCCGCACCAGCGGTACGCGCCACTGCGCCGCCGCCCGCCCCGACCACGCGCGCGTCGGCCTCCCCGCGTATCAGCCTGGCCCGTGCCAGACCGCGCCCGCCCGC
>NZ_JBFAYB010000203.1:0-3812 GCF_040681075.1 Streptomyces sp. NPDC051907
GGTGTGGCCGTGGCCGTCCGGCACGCCCGTGGAGAACGGCAGGTCGGCGGTGACCTGCCAGAAGGTCACGAAGGGCAGCCAGACCATCGCTTCGACCGCGCCCCCGCACCCCCCGCCAGCGCGGCGGCGCTGGACCCGCACCCCGACAGCAACCTCGGGTGCTCAGGTCTACGACCCTGCGCGCCCAAGGTCACTGTCGCCTGGTTCCAGCCTGCGGACCTGCCGTGGCCGAGGCGCGCCCGCGCCGCCGCCGCCGGGCGCGCCCCGATCCGGGGCTGGCCTTCCTTGGTGCCGTCTGTGAGGGGCGGCAGGATGGGCCGGTCAGCTCAAAGAGGCAGCAGCGGAAGGACCGGCATGGGCGAGCACCGTCACGATCTGCGGGAACTGGAGGCCGGGGAGCCGGGCGAGCCGACCGAGGCGTGGATCGAGTATCCCAACGGCGAGCGGCTGGACTGCACTCTGGAGCGCGTGGCGGAGAACCGCTGGGTCGCGCGGCCGCCGCATCCGGTGCTGGTCAGGGGCGGCGAGCACTTCCGGCTGGACCGGCTGCCGGCCGGGGCTGCGGTCCAGTTCGCGGACGTGACGGCCCCGGTGGTGGACCGTTCCGCCTAAAGGTGACACAAGGTTTACACACCTAAACCCCTCGTGCTAATGTCGTGTCACACGGTAACGGCAAGGCTGAAGGGGACCAAGCACATGAAGCTCACCGGGGCGCAGCAGCGGGCGTACGACGCCATGCAGGCAGCGCCGGACGGCAAGATCTCGTCGGGTTCGGCGGGCGGCCACAAGCGGACGACCGCGGAGGCGCTGGCCCGCCGAGGTCTTGCCGACGTCACGAAGAAGATGGCCGAGAAGACCGTCAGGCACCGCAACGGCACCACCTCCCGGCGCGTAGTGGTCGAGTGGACGGCCCAGCTCAGGCCGCCCATGCCGGACTCGGAGGAGATCGCCGAGCTGGACCTGATCGTCGAGCGGCGGGAGAAGACGCTCCGCCCGTCCCAGCGGGAGCACGCCGCCGCATACGTGGCGGTCGTGGGCCCGTCCGTCGCGCTGGAGGGCGCGCCGCTCAAGAGCCCCGACTACAGCCCGGCCGCCGCCTACGCGGAGCACCTGAAGGCGGACACGAACCACCTGCTGACGGCGTACACGCTCGTCCGTCACCTGACCGGCGAGGTGGCCCTGCCCTACGACGACCCCCGAGAGAGCATCGGCGAGCCCACCAACTTCTGGACCATCGCCGAGCCGGGCACCCCCGAGGCCCCCGGCAAGGAGCTGGGCCGGGTGGAGGGGGCGACGCAGAACGCGGCGGCCATCGCCGCGAACAGCCTCCTCAACCGGCGCGGCAGGTACGACATGCGCCGCCTCGGCTCCAAGGAGCTGGGCGCCTGGCGCAAGGACTTCCGCGCCGCTGGCCGCGTGCTCCGGCTGGCCGATGACGGGGAGGGCGCGTTCCGCGTGAACGACGTGGACTCCGGCGTCCTGGTGATCGTCGGCGCGACGGCCTTCGAGGCGGAACGGGACGCCGTCGCCGAGGTCTCCTCGCTGACGGCCGCCCTTCGCAACTGACCGCCCGGCCGCCCGCCCGGCCGCCCGGCCTATCCACGCAGACAAGGAGACCAAGCCTCATGCGCACGACCACGAACCGCCCGCCCAACGCCAGCCCGCGCGCCCTGCGCGACCCGGCCGACATCCTCGAACAGCTCCTCGGGATCGTCCGGCGTCACTTCTCCCGCGTCCCCACGGTGGTCACCACGGACCGGCGCGGCCGGTTCGAGGCGGCATGGACCGTGGAGCGGGACCAGCGGCTGGTGCCGCTCGGCAACGTGAACCTCCCGCTCGCCGCGAAGCAGCGGAACCAGGTCCACATGGCAGCTCTCATCGCCGAGTACGCCGACCACCCCCGCGCCACCCGCTCGCTGCTGGAGCGCAACGCCCGGTACCCGCAGTCCATCGAGCTGCGCCTCCGCCCCTACCGCTGACCGGCCGGACGGCCGGGCGGCACCCGCCCGGCCGTCCCATCCCCGTGGCGTGTCCGTCGCCGGCGGTCGAGCGGATCCACTGCTGCCGGGCGGCCGTTCCTGGCGCTGCGAAGGTCAGCGCGCCGCCGGAGACGGACAGGGCCTTGCCGGTCTTGACGTTGGTGATGCGGTACGCGGCGGTGCTGCCCCAGTCGGCCGACGACAGCTTGGCGAGGCTCCACTGCTGGGCGGTGTCCGCGGGGTTGGACGTGCGCTGCACGGGGGTGTTCCGGCCGGCGACCGGGGCGACGGCGAGCGCCTTCCCGCTGTTGTCGTTGAGCAGTTGGCGCGGCGCGCCGACGGGCGCGGTGGCGGCCGCCGCGTCCACGCCGACGGCGCCCGGCAGCACGAAGGTCGTGACGGATCTGGGGCCGACGGTCGCCTTGAGGGTCTTGCCCTCCGTGGCGAGGTCGCTGTCGCGGTGCAGGTTCTTGAAGGCGTCGGTGGTGTAGCGCTCGACGGGGCCGCCGACGGTCTG
Organism: Streptomyces sp. NPDC051907; assembly: GCF_040681075.1. NCBI lineage: Bacteria > Bacillati > Actinomycetota > Actinomycetes > Kitasatosporales > Streptomycetaceae > Streptomyces > Streptomyces sp. NPDC051907. The sequence continues at coordinate 2,497 of NZ_JBFAYB010000203.1, forward strand.
GAAGCCGTCGAGGTTGAGGGTGACCTCCCGCTCCGCGCCGGTGGGGTTGGTGTGGACGACCACGGCGCCCTGCCCGCCGGGGCGCAGCGCGGCCAGGGTCTGCGGGTCGTCGGTGTTGACGACGCGGGCGCCGGGGCGGACGAAGCGGCTGTAGTTCGCCATCGCCCAGTACTTCTTGTTCTTGCGCAGCGGCTCGGTCGCCGCGTCGGCGGGGGTGAAGTCGGTCTGGATCAGGCCCCAGTTGGAGTTCTCGTGGGCGGGGGTCATGTTCTCGTAGTCCTCGACGGCCTGCCACAGCACCCAGGCCCGCGGCTCCAGCTCCCTGATGTCGTCGTTGATGCGGCCGGCCAGGTCGAGGGCGGGGCTCATGTCGGTGAAGGACTGCGGGACGCTCCCACCGACGTCCACCTCGGACATCCACAGCTCGGTGGCCTCGCCCTTGGCGATGTCCCGTGCGCCGGTGCGGCCGCCCGTTCCATAGGTGTGGGTGTTGAGCCGGCCGACGGCCTCGCGTACGGCGGGGGCGTACGACTGCCAGTCGGCGCGGAACGTGCCGGGGTCGGTCTCGTCCATGGCCGCGATCGGGGTGGCCATGCGCCGCGCGTCGAGGGCGGCGCGAAGCGTGGAGATCATGCGGGCCTGGGAGGCGGGGTCCCAGTGGGAGCCCTCCTGGCGGCCGCCGGCGCGCCAGAAGTCGGTGTTGGGCTCGTTGACCGGGGACAGGGACGCGAACCTCACGCCGGTGGAGTCCTGTGCGCGCTTGAGCGCGCCGACGAGATAGGCGGCGAATCGCTCGTACTGGTCGGACCGGAGGTTGTCCTGCCGTGCGTCGGCGGCGCCGGAGACGAGTCCGCTGGCCGTCATGAAGTAGGGGGCGGAGTTGGAGAACGCCTCGAAGGTGTCGGCGCCGCGCGCCTTGGCGGCGGTGAGCCACCAGCGCTGGTTGGCGTCGGCTTTCGGGTTCCAGTGGCCGGGGTCGGCCGGGTTCCACCAGTCGGGGCTCTCGGGTCCCGGCCGCTTCCAGTAGCCGGGGATCGCCGCTCCGGCGCGCATATAGGGGACGGTCTCGGGGCTGTCGCCGCCGCCGATGTTGTAGCGGGCGATGGTGAAGCCGAGGCCGTCCTTGCCGTAGAGGTCGTCGGCGAGGCGGTTGCGCTGGGCGTCGGGCCAGCCGCCGGTGACGTTCGCGAACCAGGCGAGGGCGGTGCCCCAGCCCTGGAACGGCGGCTGCTGGTAGCTGGGGTCGAGGCGGACGGTCACCGCGGCGGCCTCGGTCCCGGCCGCGGCGGCCGGGGGCGCGCAGAGGCCGGTCGCGG
>NZ_JBFAYB010000204.1:0-3777 GCF_040681075.1 Streptomyces sp. NPDC051907
GACCACCCGGCCGCCCGGCCGGACGGCCGGGCGCTGCCGTGCGGGTGCATCGTGGACGACGTGATCTCCACCGGCAAGCACGGCGACCAGTGCACGGACGGCCGCTCATGACCGCCCTGGAGCAGGAGGAGGGCATGGCGGCTGCGGAGCTGGGGCCGCTCCCGGCGGCGGCCGTGCCCGTCCTGGCGAAGGCGCTGGAGCGGGCCACGGCCCGCGCCTTCCAGCTCGCCAACCAGGCCGGTCAGCAGGCGCGCACCAACCGGTGGGCGCTGTCCATGTCGGGCATCGGCGGGTGCAAGCGGGAAGCGGCCTACCGGCTGGCCGGGGTGCCGCCGACGGACGTGGAGCTGAGCGACGCCGAAGAGGCGCGGCAGGCGATGATCGGGACGTGGATCCACTCCGGCCTGCTGCCGCAGTTCGAGAACGTGCTGGCTCACGCGGACATCGAGCTGCCGGTGGAGCTGGAGGTGGAGGTTCCGCTGCCCGACGGCGGCACCCGGCGGCTGGTCGTGCCCGGCACGGCGGACTGCTACTCGCACGTCATGGGCGGCGGGGTGCTGGACCTCAAGACGGTGAACGCCTACCGGATCGGGCAGATCGACCACGACGGGGTCAAGGTGTCGCACCGGTGGCAGGTGCGCGGGTACGCCACGGCGCTGCGCCAGCTCGGGCTGCCGGTGGCGTGGGTGGCGTGGCTGTACGTGGACCGGTCCTCCGGTGAGGTGCTGGTGGCGATCGAGCCGTTCGGGCCGGACGAGGAGGAGGAGACGCTGGAGTACGTCCGGCGGCTGTGGGAGATGGCCCGAGCGCCGGACTATGCGCCGCGCTCGGAGCGGGGTCCGGGTCTGTCGTGGGTGTGCGACGGGTGTGCGTGGCTGCGGCAGTGCTGGGGGCCGGACGCCCGGCCGGGCGACAGCGCCGCGCTCAAGGTGCACGACGAGCCCGAGATCGCGTTCGCGGCCCGGAAGTTCAAGGAGCTGGGCGACCAGATCGGCGAGCTGACCAAGGACCGGGAGAAGTGGGGGGCGATGGTCGGGCGGCCGGAGATGGGCGCCTACCGCGACGAACAGGGGGAGATGATCATCAAGTACCAGAAGGATGGGGAAGAGGTCGACAAGAAGGCGGCGGTGGAGCAGTTGGCGCTCCTGGGGGGCGAGGTCCCGATGAGGAAGCGCACGGGGAACCGGCTGGTCCAGTGGGGCCGGAAGGAACCGGAGGGATAGGAAGCGATGGGCGGAATGAGGCCGGTACTGCCTTCGCCTACGCGGGAGACGATCACAGAGGCCCTGGCGGCGCTGGACGGCGGTCCGGTGTCGGTGGGGCCTCTGGCCTTCCGCGTCTGCGAGGTGCTGGGCGTGGACACCAGCGAGGCCAGCGGCTCGTACGACCTGCGGCGGATCATGTCGTGGTCGGGGCTGGAGAAGGAACTCAGGCACATGACCGCGGACGGGGCGCTGGTGGTCCGCTCCCAGCGGGAGTGGCACGACATGACGTGGGGGCTGCTGTTCCCCGACGTCGGCCGCCGGACGATCCAGGCGTACGCCACAGGAGACGCGGCGGCGCACATCGCCGCCGCCCTCGGCGGGCGGACGCGGCGCACCGAGGACGCACGTAGGGAGCTTGCGCGCCGGAAGGCGCGGGCGCGGGTGCTGCTGGAGCACCGGGCGCTGGTGGATCGGTACACGCGGGAGCTGCTGGCAGACGACCCGCTTGAGGAAGGAGAACGGTGAGCTCAGTGACCACGGTGTTGGAGATCCGGTTCCAGGTGCTGGAGCCGGACCCGGAGACGGGCAGGCATTGGATCACGGCGCAGGCCGCGAGCGGGGAGCCGATGGAGATCGGCTTCATCGTCCCGTTCGGGGATGCGATGGCGGCGCACGGGTCGGCCGAGGGCTGGCCCCGGATCGACGTCCGCGCGGATGCGACGCGGGCGTTGTGCGCGGTGATCGCGGCGTGGGGTCAGCAGGTGGCCGAGAGCCCGGACGGCGGCGACGAGGACGGGGCGAGTTCGTGAAGACGCGGATCATCGAGGCGAAGCAGACCGGGGACCCGGCCAACTGGGGCAAGTTCATGGTCATGCGGCCCGACGAGGAGTGGGCCCGGCGCAGCGCCATCGACGACAACCCGTACGGTCCGCTGCTGCGGCAGTGCGGGTGGGGCCCGAAGCACATCATCGTCTTCGACCTCCAGACGTGCGAGGGCGCGGCGTTCCGGCCGGGCGGGTTCGCCAAGGCCGACCTCAACAAGCACCGGATCCACGTGTGCGTCCTGTTCGAGGCGTTCCTGACGTGGCTGTACGTGCAGGACCTCAGCGACCTGGACCGGCTGCCCGACGTGGTGGAGCTGGACGGCGTCCCGTTCGAGCTGTACGGGTACCGGCGGCCGGGGCCGGGGGAGGCGACGGCCGGTGGCTGAGGCGTGGCTCCCCGCGAAGGGGCCGGTCGGGCTGCCGTGTGAGCGGTGCCGGGTGGCCGGTCACATGCGGGTGGATCACGTCCTGGAGTGGGCGGACCCTCCGACCGGCGGCTGGCCGCGCGGCGTGGACGCGGCGCGGCTGGTGGCCGGGTGCCGGGGGTGCGGGTCGGGGTTCCTGGACGTGGCGCGGCGGCTGGCGCTGTCGCCCGCCGGGGACCTGGGCGAGGTGCCGTGGTTGGCGTGCCAGGTGTGCGGCAGGGAAGAGGCCGGGGCGCGGTGGGCGTGGCTGCGGTGCGGGGCGTGCGAGGCGTGGCTGCGGGCCGTTGTCAGTGGGGGGTCGTAGCCTGTCGGCACGGGATGGTGGGCAGCGGTGAGGGCGGACGCCGGGGGCGTCCGCCCTTTCGCTTGCCCGGCCGGGGTCAGTGCTGGCAGTCGGGACACCAGCCACCGGTCTTGCGGACCTGGCCCTCGTCGCTGAGGCGGGCCAGGCGGTGGACCGTGCCGGAGGTCTTGCAGATCAGGGCGTAGTGGGCCTTGCCCTGAGCGTCAAACCGGCGGCCGACCTCGCAGCCCTGCTTCGGCTTGTCGTAGAGGAGCTCCCAGCCGGTGACCGAGGCGGGGCCGAGCGCCTGGCGGGTGGTCTTGACGACCGGAGCGGCGACCTCGGCGGCGGCCTGGGCCTCGGCGGCGGCGACGCAGTTCTTGCAGAGCTTCTTGCCGAGCGAGCGGGCCAGGCTGACGGCGGCGGCCAGCGCGTCGGCGGCAGTGGCGTGCTGGCCCTTGGCGGTGCACATCCGGGTGGAGCGAGTGAGGGCGGAGCAGGGGGTGAGCGAGTAGTTGAACTCGGAGCCCTCGGTGCGGACCTCCAGGCCGTCGATGTGGACGGTGGCGGAGTTGTACTTGAGGGAGATCGTGGCGTCCATCGTGGGCTCCTTCCGGTTGGGGGCTCGCCGCCCCCTGATGTGACACCAGATTAGCATCACTATTCAGGGGATGCAACTCCCATGTCACACGGCCGGGCGGGCGGCCACCCGGCCACCCGCCCGGCCATACCGTGAGCTCCTACTTCCCGCACTCCGGGCACCAGCCGCCGTTCGCACGGAGGGACCGCTCGGCGGTCAGCCGCTCCAGGCTGTGCACGTGCCCGTGGGCCTTGCAGATCAGCGCGTAGACGGGCTTCCCGTCCTCCCACCGGCGGCCGACCTCGCAGTCCTGCTTGGGCTTGTCGTACAGCAGCTCCCAGCCGGGGGCGCTGGCGGTGCCCTGGGCGGCGCGGCGGGCGGCCTTGGGGGCCGGGGCCGGGGCGGCAGATTGAACGCCCACGTCAGCGCGGTGGAGTAGCGCTCGCCCGGGCCGTCGTGG
>NZ_JBFAYB010000205.1:0-3716 GCF_040681075.1 Streptomyces sp. NPDC051907
TTAGTGCCATCAATGTTTCCAAATTTTTCCCAGGGAAGATCAATCACCTTTTTTAGATTATTTTCTAACCGTTCCCATGCTTTGCGTTGTTTTTCCAAATCTCCGTAATCAGTTTTAACTTCTGTCACTTCTTCCCCCTATTCAGCCAATGAATCCATCAAGGATTCCAATTGACTTTTTTTATACCAAACAGTACGATCTCCATCTTCTAAAATCACCTGCTTTAATCCGTGTGCCCGAAGTTTAGCTAAATATGTGGTTGAAATGTTCAGTTCTTTCAATAATTCAGCTTGTTGCACATATGGGAACTCACGACTTTGTTCAACTCTTGCCTCAACTAATTTATCAACACGATTTAATACTGATTGAGTCAGTTCCTGCTCTGCTTCAAATGATAAGATGCTCATGATTTCCCTCCTCGTTTAAGTCTTATATGCAACTTTGGGGCTTTAGTTTCATTGACAATTAATATTTTTCTTACTTCAGCACGACTAGGTTTAACCAACCAAGTAGGTAGTATTTCTGTGCTTATAACGTCCATTTTTATAAATTTCATACTTTATCTCTTTTCTTAGTTTCAGCTTGTTTTTTCAGTTTCCAACTTTGTGCAAACTCATGAGATACTTTGATACAAAGAGGAGCTTTATTTTGATTGAAAATAATTACTGTTTTTTTGTTTTTTATGCTTTTTAAAAAAACTTGATGTCCAATTTCAGAATTCATTTTTACAGAGAGAATTAAAAAATGTTTATTTTCAAAAGTTCGTGCTTTCTCTAAATCTTCTATTTTGAAAGTAGATGATTGCATTTTAAGCCTCCAATTCCACTTGATAGCCATTCCCCATAAAAGTAAAGGTAGCTACGCTTTTACCATCAAAAAGTTTGTCAGTGACATCATCCACTTCAATGTGGTGTCTCGATTTTGCTAAGCACTGTGTGAATAATAGCTTCGCTTCATCAATGGTTATAAATTCTGTCATTTGTGTTTCTCCTCAAATATGTTATAATTTGAGTAAAGCAAAACTCATGAAGAGCTTGCCTTACTTATAGTTTAAAAGTCTCTACTTTGGTCGGTGTGGACTTTTTTTGTTGTCATTGTTGCTTTAATAGCAACTTTGAGTGGTTCGTAATCGGAACCAGCTTCAATCATGGCTATTGCGATACTTTCAAGCATTTTGTAACGTTCCATTTCCACCGAATCAAGGAGGTCTAGGAGCGTTTTTTCTTTTCGCCAGTCAGTATCTCTAGCTTGAATTTGCTTCTTTGTCAGTCCTGTTACTGTTGTAGCAAGCAAACTTCTAATAATCGTATGCCATGTATTACCATGTCGTGAGTAATGATTCCACTCAGAAATAGCTTGATGAAGAGTAATTCCTTTCGGCTTTTCAACTGCTCTTGCAATTTTTCTTGCATAGAGTTCCTTCTCCATTTCATCAAATCGTTTTACAAGAGCGATTTTAAAATTTCTAACTACTTCTGTATTATCCAGATAAGTAATCATCAACATGGCTTGATTTCTATTAAGTTGATAGATTTTTACTTTTTGACCTCGACTATCTGGCAAGGTCGATATTTCAAATATCAACTTACCGAATTGCTCAAAATCTTTTTTATGTTTATTGATGAGTAAACGTAACGATGTCCTTTCGATTCCTGCATATTCAGCAATAACGATATGGTTAGTCACAACTTCCGCTTTACTCATGTCAGGACTGGTTAAAAATGCTAAGTCTTTCATTATTAAATTTCTTTCTAGCGTTTAATACGCAATATCGTATCTCAACGACTGACTTCATTGTTCTCAATTTCAACGTACTGGGCGGTGCGTTTTTTTAATAGTCCTTAGCGAGCCACTCGGTAATGCGTTCGTATGTACTCTGACGTACTTTCTCATTACGTGTTGGGCTTTCAAGACGTCCATAAGTAAGACGATTAATACCAAGCTGATTGGCAGCTTCACCTTTTGTTAAATCTAGCACTCCTCGTTTTTTGCGTAGAGCAGTTTTAATTTCTGATGTTAAATACATTATTTTACTTCACCTTCTTTCTAGATACTTCAAAATTGAAGTATCTAGACAATAGTATAATACTTCATTTTCGAAGTGTCAAGTGATATACTTCAAAATTGAAATTTTTATTTTAAATAACTACCAAAATGTTGTATAATGATAAAGAGGTAAAAATATGGCAAACGAAGTATATAAAGCTTTAAATCGTATTAAAGAGCTACGAATTGAAAAAGGTGTTACTCAAAGCACCGTAGCAAAAGCAATAGGAATTTCTCAAGGTATGCTGACTAATTATGAAACTGGAAAACGTTCTCCTCGTGATTTCAAAGTTTGGCAAGATTTAGCTGATTACTTTGACGTTACGACTAGCTATATTATGGGAACTAGTGATTTTAGAACATATCAAGACGAAATTAATGAAATACAAACATCTGCCAAGGAAAATTACGGCGTTGAAGTTCCAGCGGAAATAATTAAAGATTATAAGGGAAACCCTGTATCCACTACCTACAATACTCTTGCTCTACGCACAGAAATGGCTAAAAAACTTCTTCCTGAATTAGACAAAATGATTTCTACAATTGATAGTTATTTATATAGCTCTCCCACGATTGATTTTGATGATAAAGAAAAAGCTGATTATTTTTATTCTGATGAATTTAAACTAGCCAATGCACAAATAGATCAACTACTCATTTGAAAACACAGAAAAAAAGTTTTTCAATTAAAGAAGCAATTACTAGAAAAACAAATACAGAACCCTGAAAATTACTTTGCCCTCGAAGATGGCATCACTAAAGCCGAATTAAAAAAAAGGTGGCAAGATTATCGTCGTAAAGATTCTAATGAAAATGAACTTTAACTTCCTACACTTTTAAAATCAACATTCATGTTTTGACTTTTGCGTACTGGGCGGTGCTAGAAAGACAAATCAACATGAACAAACTAAATATAAAAGAATACAAAACAAAAAGCGGAGAAGTACGCTATATTCTCCGTGGCGCTTATATCGGTACTGATGTGCTGACAGGTAAGCAAGTTCGAACTTCCATTACTGGGCGTACAAAAAAAGACATAAAAGTTAAACTTTCACGTCTTCAAAATGAGTTCATAAAAAATGGTTGTACTAAAAAAATTAAAGTCTTAAAAACTTTTGATGAAGTTGCAGCAGCATGGTTTGATTTTTATAAAATAAATAGAAAATCAGCAACTGTCAAGCAAACAGAAAAAAATTTAAGATTATATCTTATCCCAGCATTTGGGAAGTATAAGATAGATAAACTCACAACTGCCATTTTACAGCATCAAATTAATATATGGGCAACTATCGCTAGTAAACCTTTAAACGGGCGTCAGGCACGAAAAAAAGGCGAAATGAGCGATTATAAGAGATTATATACTATAATCAATAGAATTATGAAGTATGCTATTTCAAATGGTCTTATTTCATCTAATCCATGTTTAACTGTTCTGATGCCTAATGTCAAAGTAGAATCTACAAAAAAAGAGATCAAGTTTTTTACTAAATCTCAACTTCAAAGTTTATTTGATTATTTAGATAATCAGGCTTCCCCTCAATGGAAAATGCGGCTATTAAGAAATCTTTTACCTTTTCTAGGTTCAACCGGTCTCAGAATTGGCGAAGCAGTTGCATTGAGCTGGTCTGATATTGATTTCAAACAAGGAACTGTTACGGTATCAAAAACGG
>NZ_JBFAYB010000206.1:0-3690 GCF_040681075.1 Streptomyces sp. NPDC051907
GCAAACGGCCTTCATGGCGCGTGGCTTCTACCTGCCGATGCGGGCCGGCGACCCGATAGAGGGACGCGCCTACGTGGCGGTTGAGCCGATCCGGCATGACGAAGCCTTCCGGCTTGCCGAAGCGCTGGGTCCTCCCACGCTGCACCCCGCGTCATCGGGTGATCTCCAGGGGCTTGCCGAAGACGCCGTAACGACTCTGCGGCGGGCTCTCTTCAACGCTGGTCTCACCCTGCCGTCCCTGGGGTTGGACAGTCCGTGTGGGCACACCGGGACCGTTCTCGTGGAGCTGGGCAACGCTCGCCCCGACGTAGTCACCCGGCTTGCCGAACTCGTCGAGAAGGGAGCGGAGTCATGAGCGCGGAGCGCCCGGCGGAGACGGCTCAGGTGGTGCGACCCCAACAAGGGGACTACGCCATAGACGAGAGCGAAGAGCCGGGGCGTATGGGTCTCGTCCTTCTGGTCACCCCGCGCTACGTACAGATGCGCGAACTGACGAGCGGTGAGGAGTGGGACGCGGCTCCGAAGAACGTACGCAAGCTCTCTTCGCGCGAAGAGCTGAGCGCCCGAGTGGCCATTGCGAATTTCGGGCTCAGGTGGTGAGAGTGACGAAGGACGAAGCGCGAAGGTCTGTGGGCAAGCGCGTGGAAGATCTCAGCACCGGTCACACGGGGATCGTTCAGGCAGCGGAAGACTGGGAGAACCCGGAAACGCGCCGGGTCGCCTTCACCGTGTTCGTCCGCCCAGAGCACGGCGGTACAGAGTCGTACCTGTCGCCGGCGAACGTGCGCCCGGTGGTGATTGGGTCATGAGTGATGCCGACTACTGGTGTGAAGTCATCCTCAGCGCGAGCGGCAAAGACTTCCCCCTCAACGGCTATCAGGCCAAGAGCCCCCGCTTAGCCGTTCGGTGGATGCGTGCTCAAGCTCTTCGCGTGGCGGACCTGATGGACCCGGACCTGTCCGCCCCGTGGCTCTTCGCACCGGGGGCCCGCTTCTCACCGCTGAGAGAAGTACCCGCGGACAGACCCGACGCACCGCAAGACTTACGGAACTGGCACAGCGACTACAACGGCCAGGCCGTGGCCATGGAAACGCTCGCCCGGGGCGGGCTCGTCCGCTTCAGCGTGGACGACGGAACCACGGCAATCGCCTTCTCAGCACGCCAATTGATCGTCAGGTTCCTTGACGACTGGCGATTACGTGAAGTCGCCTACGCGGCAGCCTGACCCCCTTAGACTCCCGCTCCGACCACGTTGAAGCCCCCAGGAAGACCCGGCACACGCCGGGGCGGGGCTGCCTGTCCGTGACCGGAGCGGGGACCAACCCGTTCGGTTGCCCGCGTGACGGTAGGCAGTCGTCCGGCGAACAGCACATGCACCGTTGAAACCCACAACACGGAGGTACGAAGCATGAGCACCGCAACCGCTCCCGCTGTCCCGTTCGGAGTGCGGCACTTGGTCTCTCCGCCCCCGAACACTTCGGAAGCCCCGGTCATGACCTTCAGCGAGGCGCTCCAGTTGAACGTGTCCGCTCAGGGCAACCCGTGGCACGCGGAAGCCGCGAACAAGCCGGAGACGCAGACGGAGACCAGCAACGGGGACGGCTCGTCCCCGGGCTCCGACAGCGGAACTGACCTGTACTGACATGGGGACAGTCCTCATCCTCACGGGCCGGGACGATCTGACGGCCGATGCTGTGGTTGAGGAACTGGTGAAGCGCGGTGAGAACGTCGTCCGGTACGACACGGCCGACTTTCCTACCGCTTCCCGCCTGGCTGTCTCCCTCACGGGGGACGGCTGGGCGGGCTCCCTCACCGGTTCCCGGACGCTCCGCCTTGAGACTGTGAAATCGGTTTGGTGGCGACGCCCCAACGAGTTCATTACGCCCGAAGACTGGCCGGGCCACGCTCAGGCGCTCGCCGTATCGGAAGCCCGGTCCGGCTTACTGGGCGTGCTTGCTTCCCTCCCCGTGCGCTGGATCAACCACCCGGCACACGACTCCGCCGCGAACTACAAGCCCCGGCAACTTGCCGTAGCGGCCCGCGTAGGGCTGGACACGCCACGGACGATCATCACGTCTGACCCAGAGCACGCACGGGTGTTCATGGGCACGGACAAAGTGATCTACAAGGGGCTGGGCGGGGGAGTGCTCGGGCCGGGCGGGCAACGGCAGTTCCTTCCCGTCTCGCTCGTCACCGCGGACGACGTGGACGAAGGTGTCACCGGGACCGCGCACCTGTTCCAAGAGAACGTCGAGAAGGCGTATGAAGTGCGCCTTACGGTCATTGGAAGCCGCATGTTCCCGGTCGCCATCCACGCCGGAAGCGAAGCCGCCAAACTCGACTGGCGTACCGATTACCGCTCGCTGACGTACGAGCGTGTTGACATGCCCCCGGAGGTAGAGAAGGGGGTCCGGCGGCTCATGGATGAGTTGGGGCTCTTCTTCGGGGCGCTGGACTTCGTCGTTACCCCTGACGGGCAGTGGAAGTTCCTTGAGATCAACCCCAATGGCCAATGGCACTGGATCGCTGTGAAGGCGAACGTCCCGCTCGTGGAAGCCATGGCCGACGCACTACAGGGAGAAGCCGAATGAGTGAAGGCGGCATGTGGAACGAAGCGGCGAAGGTACTTGCTGACAAGGTGACCGCAGAAGCCCCGGAGTGGCATGACGCCGTGTGCGCCACCCCCCGGCATCTGTTGGTGCCCCGGTGGTGGGAACGCGTCCCCAACAGCCCGGCGGAAGAGTGGGAATTGGTCGCCCCGCCGCTGGGCTCAAAGGAGCACCTTGAAGCCGCCTACAGTGACAAGACCCTTGTCACCCGTGTGGGGCCGTTGCACGCCGACCACGCCCAGGCGGACGAGAAAGCAACCGGAAGCCCAACGTCTTCGTCCACGCTCCCCGGGCTCATTGTGTCCATGCTCCACCGGCTGGACCTGAAGCCGGGGCATAAGACCTTGGACGTGGGATTTGGTTCCGGGTACGCCGCTGCCCTCATGAGTCGGCACGCAGGGGACGAACACGTAACGAGCGTGGACGTGGATTCCTACCTTGTGGAAGCCGGCCGGCCGCGCCTTGCCGAATTTGGCCGCACTCCGCGAGCGGAAGCGATCGACGCGACGGGGCCGCTTCCCGACTCCGAATATGACCGCATCATGGCGACGGTCTCAGTGCGTCCGGTGCCGGCAACGTGGCTCCGGGCGCTTCGTCCGGGCGGCAAGCTCATCACGACCATTGCCCACACGGCGCTACTCATCACGGCGGAGATGGGCGAAGACGGCATTGCGCGTGGCAGCGTCCAGCCCGACCCGGCGACGTTCATGGAGACACGCCGGGAAGCGGACTACCCGCCGAAGCTGAACGCAGTATTCGGGTCCGCGCGGGACGCTGAGGGGGACGACGTACGGGCGGCAGACGGCCCCCTTCCCGACCTGTGGCAGGAATGGCCGCTCCGGTGGTTGTACGAACTGGATTCTCCCGGAACGGAGACGCGAGCGATTATCGACGGAGAAGGGCGACGCGTGGTCTGGCTTCTCTCCGCTGACGGCTCATGGGCACGGGCAGAAGAGGGCGAGAAGAGCAAGGTTCATCAGGGCGGCCCCCGCCGGCTCTGGGACGACCTAGAGCGCGTGCGGCGGAAGTGGGAAGAGGGCAACCGATTCTCGCTGCACTCCCTGAGCGTGGCGTTGAGCCC
>NZ_JBFAYB010000207.1:0-3625 GCF_040681075.1 Streptomyces sp. NPDC051907
GTGCGCGTCCATCGGCGCGGGCGTGCAGCTGGACGCGTAGGCGTGGACCGCCGCGTAGTGCCGCTGATAGAGGGGACGCAGCGCAGCGGCCTGCCATGCGGCGCGAGGTTGAAGGTCCCCCAGTGGATCGGGAGCATCACACCGGACGGCGTCCCGCCCTGGAGGTCCAGGTGGGCGCGCATGCCCTCGGCGGGGGTCATATGGATGTCGGGCCAGTACTCGCTGTACGCGCCGATCTGGATCATGGTCGCGTCGAAGGGGCCGTGCTCCGCGCCCATGTCCTTGAATCCGGGGAAGTACCCGGTGTCGCCGCTGTGGTAGATCCGGTGCTCGGGGCCCTGGACGGCCCAGGACGCCCACAGGGTGTGCTGCTGGTTGCGCAGGCCGCGGCCGCAGAAGTGGCGTGCGGGCAGCGCGGTCAGCCGCAGGCCCGCCGCCTCGGCCGACTCGTTCCAGTCCAGCTCGCGCAGCCGGTCGGCGGGCACGCCCCAGCGCTCCAGGTGTGCGCCGACGCCCAGCGGCACCGCGAAGAGGGTGTTCGTGGAGGCCAGGGCCCGGATGGTGGGCATGTCGAGGTGGTCGTAGTGGTCATGGGAGACCACCACGACGTCGACCGGTCCGAGCGCGGCCAGCGACAGCGGCACGGGGTGCAGCCGCTTGGGCCCGACGAAGGAGAACGGGGAGCAGCGCTCGCCCCAGACCGGGTCGAAGAGCACCCTGCGCCCGTCGATCTCGGCGAGGACGCTGGAGTGCCCCATCCAGGTGAGCCGCAGCCCGGAGGCCGGCGCCCTGGCGATGTCGGCCAGGGTGGTGGGGTGGACGGGCACGGTTCCGATGGGGGACCTGCGCGCCCGCGCCTCCTTCTGGAAGTAGATCTTGACGAATTCCTTCATGGAGCCGCCGGACGGCCTGGTCCTGGCCCCCACAGGGTTCTGGAACACGCCGTCGGCGAAGTTCGGCGAGCGGCGGATCCGCTCCATCCGCTCTCCGGCGGGATCGGCGCCGAAGGCTGCCGACCGCATCGCGCGCAGCCGGGATCTCATCGCGTGGGTGGAGCCAGCGCCGGTCACGGCACCTCCTGAGGTCGGGGGGATTCCATTATCCGCTCGTCTGTCCATAAGCCCGTTCGATGCGGAGCCTGAGGACGAGCCGCCGGTCGCGGACCATGGCCTGGCGATAGTCGTCCCAGTCGGGGTGCTCGCCGCTCACGTCGCGGTACAGGGCGATCAGCTCCTCGACCGTGGCGTCGTGGGGGTCGGCGGCCACCGGGGTGAGCTCGGCCAGAGCGTCCACGGCGGTCCACGACCAGCGATCGCCGCTGGTCACGTGGTAGGCGGCGCGGGGGTCGCGACGCAGATTGCGCGTCTTGGCCCGGCCGTCGGTGATCGACACTCGGATGGTCCGCTCATCCGGGTAGTACGCGTGGTTCACATTGGACAGCTGCGGCCTGCCGTCGGCGTGCAGGGTGACCAGCACCCCGCCGCTCTGCTCGGCGACCAGCTTGAGCAGGGCTTCCTGCTGGGCGGACTCCTCCGCGTTCTCCGTCATGACCTCAGCAACGCACGCCCGGACTCCGGTGTTCCGCGCCCCCGCCTCCACGGCCGTCCCGCAGGTGGGCCTCAGGGCCGTATCGGGGCGTCGTACGAGGTCAGAGGCCTTTCCGCGGGCGATGTCACATTCCGGGGCGCGCCGTCCGTCGTACAGACAGCAGCACGTTCCAACGCCCTGGAGCGCACCCGCTCCCCGTCCGAGGAGGCCCGTCATGGCTCGCATCTCGCTCGCTCCCCGCCGCTCGCTCCTGTTCCGCGTCACCGAGTGGTACTCCAGGCGTGAGTACGGCCGGGTTCTCGACCCCGTACGGGCGATGGCCCACAACCCGCGCGTCCTCTGGTCCGACCTGCGCTTCGAGCAGTCGCTGGCCAAGTGGAAGGAGCTCGACGGCGATCTCAAGATGCTCGCCGTGATGGCCTCCTCCGCGGCGATCGGATGCACCTGGTGCATGGACTTCGGCCACTGGGAGGGCCGTCGGCGCGGCATGGACGTCCGCAAGGTGCGCGATGTGCCGATGTGGCGGGAGAGCGAAGCGTACACCCCGCTGGAGCGGGACGTCATGGAGTACGCGGAGGCGGTGACCGCGACTCCGCCGCAGGTCGCGGACGATCTGGCGGAGCGGCTGCTGGGCGCGCTCGGCGAGGCCGCGTTCGTCGAGCTGACCGCGATGGTCGCGGTGGAGAACCTGCGCTCGCGGATCAACTCGGCGCTGGGGCTGACCAGCCAGGGCTTCAAGGACAGTTGCGAGATCCCGGCCAAGGCCGCCGACGCGTCGCGGCAGGAGCCTGCCGCGCGCTGAGCGCCGGGCGCCGGCCCCTTCGCCGGCGCCCGTTCGCGGGCTCTGCTGACGATCATGTTGACAGCTGAGCTCGGCCCTCCAGATACTGACTGACGATTCAGTACTTCGTCGGTGGCCGCGTCTGGAGGCAGCATGTCCGAGCTCCCCGCCGAGCCGGCGGAGACCGCCGGGAGCGCCTCGTCGGCCGCCGTGCCGCCGCCCGCCTCGGGGGGCGCCTGAGATGGCGGCGGCGCAGCCGATGACCGGCTCGGAGGCCGTCGCACGCGCGCTGACGGCGCACGGAGTCGTCCACGCCTTCGGCACTCCGGGGACGCACGGCCTGGAGCTCTGTCGGCATCTGGCCGACTACGGCATCGCGCAGGTGACCGGTCGCCACGAGCAGGGCGCGGGGTACGCGGCCGACGCCTACGCCCGGGTCAGCGGCCGGCCCGGGGTCGCGATCACCGCCGCGGGAGGGGCCCTGCTGAACATCGCGGCGGCGGTCGGCCAGGCGTACGCGGACAGCGTGCCGCTGCTCGTCGTCTCCCCCGGGACGCCGCTGCGCCCTCCGCGCCAGGGCGCCGGCCTGCTCCACGAGCTGCGCGGCCAGACCCAGGCGCTGCGGGGCGTGGCCGCCTTCAGCCACCGGGTGTCGTCGGTCGAGGAGATCGGCACGGCGGTCGCGAGGGCCTTCACGCTCTTCGCCGAGGGGCGGCCGCGGCCCGCGCACATCGAGATACCGCTCGACCTGCTCGAGAGCGAGGGCGAGGCGGGAGCGGTGCGGACCGCCCCGCCGCGGGGGCCGGCGCTGCCGCGGCCCGACGAGGTCCGGTGGGCGGCCGACGTCCTGCGGGCCGCGAGCCGCCCGGCGCTGGTGCTCGGGGGCGGGGCGCGCGGCGGCCGCGACGAACTCCTTGCGCTGGCCGAGGAGTTGGCCGCGCCGGTCGTCACCACGGCCAACGGCAAGGGCATCGTGGACGAGGCGCATCCGCTGTCGCTCGGCGTGTCCCTGCACAGCGCGGTCGTGAGGACGTGGCTGGCGGGCTGCGACGCGGTGCTCGCGGTCGGCACCGAGCTCGCGCCGTCGGATGTGTGGCCGAACGCGCCGCTGCGGCTGTCCGGCACGCTGATCCGCCTGGACGCGGACCCCGCCCAGGCGTACGGGCCGGCGCCCGCGGACATCCCCCTGGTCGGCGACGCGCGCGCGACGCTGGGCGAGCTGCTCGCGGCGTACCGGGACACGGCGCCGGCGCGGACGCCCGGCCGATCACGGTCCGGGCGAAGGGGCGGGCCGTC
>NZ_JBFAYB010000208.1:0-3590 GCF_040681075.1 Streptomyces sp. NPDC051907
GGCTTTCCTCCGGGCGCTTCCCTTCGGTCTTGCGTCTCCGACTCTATCAGACTCTTTCGCGTCCGATTTCCTCGGTGCCTTTCAGGTTTCCGCTTTCGCGTTTCCCTTTCCGGCGAGTCCGACTTTATCAGAAGCATTTCGGCCGAGCGAATCGGCTTCGTGATCCGGATAAGGAGTCGGGGGGCTCTGCGGAAATTCAATTTCCGGTGAGAGCGAGAGAGATACTAACGGCCGCTCACGGACCTGTCCAGTCCGGGGCAACCGTTTGAATCTACCTCCCCACGCCATCCGTGTCAACGGTTTTGTGGGCGAGGAGGAGACTAGCAGGTCAGAAGGGTCGTACGCACATCAGGCAGCGGCCGGTAGCTCGGCGCTTCGGTCCGCCGCTTCCACGTCGCCGGTTTCGCCCGCTCGGGCGGCTCGGCCGCCCAGGACGTACACGTAGACAAGGAATGCCAGCTCAGCAGCGATTCCGATGGCGATACGGGCCCAGGTCGGCAGGCCGGAAGGGGTCACGAAGCCCTCGATCACACCCGATACGAACAGGACGAGCGCCAGGCCGATGGCCATGCCGAGTGCTGCGCGGCCCTGTTGAGCCAAGGCTGTGCGGCGGGATAGCGGGCCCGGGTCGATGACCGTCCAGCCGAGGCGTAGGCCGGTGCCGGCGGCGACGAAGACGGCCGTGAGCTCGAGCAGGCCGTGCGGGAGGATCAGGCCGAGGAAGACGTCGAGGCGGCCCGCCGAGGACATCAGGCCGATGCCGACGCCCAGGTTGAGCACGTTGAGGAAGAGGATCCAGATCACCGGGAGGCACAGGAACGCGCCCAGGGTCAGGCACATGGCGGCCGCCTGGGCGTTGTTCGTCCAGACCTGGGCCGCGAAGGACGCTGCCGGGTGGCTGGAGTAGTACGTCTCGTACTCCCCTCCCGGGCGGGTGAGCTGGCGGAGCTCGTCCGGGGCCGCGATCGCCGACTGGACTTCGGGGTGGGCGCCGATCCACCAGCCGATGATCGCGGCGAGGAGGGTGGACAGGACCGCCGTCGGTATCCACCAGTGCCGCGAGCGGTAGACGGCGGCCGGGAAGCCCGCGGTGAGGAACCGGACGGCGTCACGCCAGGAGGCGCGGCGGGTTCCGGTGACCGTGGAGCGCGCGCGGGCCACGAGCTGGGTGAGGCGGCCGGTCAGCATCGGGTCGGGGGTGCTCGATTGGATGAGCGAGAGGTGTGTGGCCGTGCGCTGGTAGAGGGCGACGAGTTCGTCGGCCTCGGCGCCGGTGAGGTGGCGTCCCCTGCGCAGCAGGTAGTCCAGGCGGTCCCACTCGGCGCGGTGGGCGGTCACGAAGACGTCGAGGTCCATAGTCGGCTGCTGCTCCAGGCACTGGGTGCGTACGGTCCGTACTACTGCGGCGCGCTGCGGATCAGCTTGGCAGACTGAGGAAACGCGGGGCAGGGAAGGTCCATATGAGGGGGCAGCAGCGGTGAGTGCGCTTGTGACCGGGGACGCGGTCGTTTTGGGCTTGCAGACGGCGAGGCTGCCGAGTCGGGCGCTCGCCCTCGTGATCGATCTTGCGGTGGTCTGGGCTGCGTATCTCCTGATGTCGATCGGGCTCGGGCTGGCGACCGCGGCGCTGGACGAGGCGGCTGTCATGGCCGTGTCGATCGCGACCTTCCTGCTGGTCCTGGTGGGGGCGCCTATAGCGGTGGAGACGCTCAGCCATGGGCGTTCGCTGGGGAAGCTCGCGTGCGGGCTGCGGGTGGTGCGGGACGACGGGGGGCCGATCCGATTCCGGCACGCGTTGGTGCGGGGCGCTATGGGCGTCGTGGAGATCCTGATGTCGTTCGGGGTAATCGCCTGCATCGCTTCGCTGGTGTCGGCGCGGGGGCGGCGGATCGGCGATGTCTTCGCGGGGACGCTGGTGGTGCGGGAGCGGGTGCCGTCGGGGCGGGCGATGGCGATGCCGCCTCCGCCGCCGTGGCTGGTGGGGCGGTTCGCCGAGCTGGACCTGTCGGGGGTGCCGGATGATCTGTGGCTTGCGATACGTCAGTACCTGACCCGCATGAATCAGCTGGACCCGGCGGTGGGCTGGGAGATGGCGGGGCGGCTGGCCGGGGATCTGGCGAGGTGCACGGGTACGCCCGCGCCGGCGGAGGTGCCGCCGGCCGCGTACTTGGCCGCGGTGGTGAACGAGCGGCAGGCGCGTGACGCACGGCGGGCCTTCGCCGCGGGGGCCGGAGCGGGTGGGCGCGGGGGGCCCGGTGGGGTCGGCCCTGTTCCGTCCGTGCCCGCCTCCCCCGGTTCGCCCGTGCCCGCCTCTCCCGCTGTGCCCGTGCTCGCCTCTCCCGCTGTGCCTGTTCTTCCCGTCGTACCTCCGCCGGTTGTGGACGGCAGGACGCCTCCGGCTCCGGCTCCGGCTCCGTCGACCGGGTTCGCGCCGCCCGCGTAGGAGCACGGGGGGCTCTACGGGCTGGGCGTCTCGGCGACTCGGCGGGCCTCAGGTCAGGGGAAGACCGAGGGCGGGGTCTCGAGGTCTTCGAGTTCGATGCCGGGGGCTGACAGAACCACGTCGCCGGCGATGTGAACGGTGTGCTGCTCGCCCGTGTCCAGGGCGCTGACCTGGTATTCGTCCACCATCAGCAGGCCATTGTCAGTGGCGTGCGCTTCACTCTTCAGCAGGGCCCAGGACTGGTCGACGGTGCGGGGGGCCAGGACCGGGTCGGTGAAGGCGACGAGGCGGACACGCGTCGAGGGGGAACCGGGGGTGAGGCGCAGGAGACGTGCGGTGGCGATAAGGAACGCGGGGGATGTGCCGGTGAAGGCGTGGGCGCGGACGTTGCCTTCGGTGGCATGGGAGCCGGTGGGGTCGGTGCGGACCCAGGTGACGCCGTCGAGGGCGGCGCCTCGGACCTGCCAGCTCGCGGCGTGGAGTTCGAGGCGGATGGGGCGGCCGAGCTCGTCGAGGGCGAGGTCGACGGAGCCGGCGTGATCGCCGGAGGGGGTGGTGGTCTGGGAGACGTATCGCCAGCCGGATGGGCCGGGGGCGCAGTGGAAGTGTTCTTCGCCGAGGGGGGTGTGATCGTGCAGATCATGGAGCGAATAGCGGCCGCGGGGCATGGGCGCGTGGGTGTCCTTGTGCGATGAGGCTCGTGGTGCGTGGAGGTCTTGGCGCCGAGGTCACTCGGTGTGGGCGCGGTAGGGCCTTGGGGCCGGATGGCCTCAGTGCTGTGAGGCCATAGTGCCGTGAGGCGCCTTCCGGGCGAGCCGTTCGTGGCCGGAACGGCTTCGTGCCGGAGCGGGCGCTTTGCCGGAGCGGGTGCCGTGCCGCAGCGGTGCCGTGCCGGAATGGCACCGCTTGAAGCCGGGATCTCCAGGCCGGGATCTCTAGGCCGGTACGAGGCAGGCCCCCGACACGGGGGTGCGGGGGCCTGCTTGGTACTGCGGTGCTGACGTACTGCCGGCGCCTACCTGCCGGGGTGTGTCCTCAGCAGGTAGGCAGCGGGCGGCTCAGTAGCGGTAGTGGTCGGGCTTGTACGGGCCCTCGACCTCGACGCCGATGTACGCCGCCTGCTCCGGACGGAGCGTCGTCAGCCGCA
>NZ_JBFAYB010000209.1:0-3531 GCF_040681075.1 Streptomyces sp. NPDC051907
CAGTGACGGCGTGAAGTACGAGCTGACCCAGAGGGAGGGGGCTATGCCCCCATAGTTTCTTTAAAAATATTTTCAGATTTAAAAAATAAAATTAATAAATAATAAATTAATATAAATATTTTTTTATTAATTATAAACCTTTTAGTAAGTTGCTCCATGCTTGCTTTTCTCGTTCCGTCTTGTCGGTATCGACTCCGTGCTTGCTTTCATATTCAGATTCAATCTGTTGCATAGCTTTTTGTTTAGCAGTTTCAATTTCTTTGTCACGCTTTAACTTATTATCATTGTAATTTCTTTCGGCAACTTGTTTCATCAATCCATTAATCTCATCACGTTCGGCGTTCGCCTTATCTCTCATCTTGTCAAAGGCTTCTTTGCTCCGCTGTCTGCTCGTCTCCTCTAGTTCTTTGCGTTCAATCTCTGCGCCTTTTCGGATGTCCTCAACCCAATTGCCTGTATGTTGTTGGCTGTTGTCTTTGATTGTTTCTGTCATGGTGTCCCCCCCTTTTATTATGCGTTCATATCATCAAGAAATGTGTTGCCAAGATATTTAAAGTTATAAACATTTCGGACTGAGTTGTTTCGTTTATACTCTACCGCTCGCGTTATTCTGGTACCGTTTGACGCTACTAAACAATCGGCGTCTTTGTAAACATCATACTGCGCAATACGTAACAACTCATCAGCTTTATGGTAGACCGCATTAGATTCATCAGCCAATGACTTGAGTTCTGCCATTAGCTTAGCGCCCTTAATATTCAACTCATCTTGTAACTTATCGGCAGCCTTTTCAATATCTGAGACCAATTGATTATAATCATCTTTGGTCACTAATGGAGTGCTTTCCAATTTGTCTAACTGTTTTTGATACAATTCAATAGCGTGTTGTGATGTCCATATATCCCCCTTTGCTTTATCATAAGCTACTAAGTCAGCGATCTCCTCGGCTTTGATTAATTCATCATTAGCGATTTTTAAGGCTCTTTCCGCTTTTTTCTTTATTATTTTTAAACTTCTCAATTTCCAATAAATTACCGTCCTTTTGATTGATAAGTTCTGCTTCAATTTCTTCAAATGTTTTCATTGTGGTTTCTCCTGTATTTATTTGTTAGTAAATATATATTATAATCGGAACTATTGATAGTTCCTGTAATTCCCTATGTTTATTAGGTTGATAGCTGTTTTTATAAGTTAGTTAAAACAACTGATTTTGGTGGGTGTCTTACCCTCATTATTTCTCCTTTATTATTCTGGTACTGTACCAAGTGGCCCACGTTTTGCGACTTTAATCGCCACAACATGACTTCCATTAAATACGGTAGTGCCTAGTTTAAATAACTGGTCAGGGTCATCTTGCCATTTGCCAATGACTTTCATATTATCCAGTGTCTGATTAAAGACAAATGCTGATGCATCATTTACTGTGTAAACCATAATTACTTTGTCGCTCATTTTTTTATCTCCCTATGTTTAAACTCGTTTTATTGAAACAATATTTTTTATGTTAAATAAATAGCCACCTAGCCACTCCGCATTTTTATCAACTAAAAGTGCATGACTAAATTTCTCAAATTCCTCTTCATCATAAGGAATATTAAATGGCATTTTTTCATTGACTGTAAAGACTACTGTCTTTGTAAAATTAAAGCTCATTATCAAACCTCTTTTTCTAAATTGGTATAGCTTTTTTCATTTGCTAACTATTGGTTTCTAAAATCACCACAATAGTTACATATTATTTAAGAAAATAGTTATGAATAATTACGCTTTTAAAACCTCTCAAAACCCTGTTATAAAGCCATAGTTACGATAAATACATTAATTACACATTTTTCCTTTATATAATATAGAATATTAAAATCTAGTATCCATAATTGGTATAATTAACTCAAACTCTTTTATAATAAATTACTATTTTACTCAATATTAAAAGTGTATTTTGCGTATTTTCTGTAACTATCCTTTTATATAGCTGTTTATGAGTATCAAAAAAACATAACTATTTGTAACTAAATTACACTTTTATGGTGGTTCATACATTGTTTCAAGAAATGCTTCAACTGCTTTTGCAGTACGTTGAGGGTTACCAATTGCAATAACACGAAAAGATTTTCTTTTTCCTTCAAAAGTTGGAAATGTACGAACCGTTTCAAAATATCCAATAATATCAAGAGCTTCTTTTCTTCGTTTAGGACTTCCAGCACCGTAATAGGTTTCTTTCAATAGCTTCTGAACCTCATCCGTTTTGATTATTGTCTTGTTCCCTTTGATGTGTTCCTCGATAATATAAATTTGCACATCGTCAAAATCAAAGTGATCACTACTGAAGTTATCCATTTCCACTTGCTTGAAATTGAACTTAAATTTATTCTGTCTCCAATAGACAAATGAAGAATATAAAGCAGCCACTCCTGCAAGCGCCGTTGCTTCTCGACTGGTCTCAGATACTCGCTGTTCAGTGAAAGCCTCCCAGTAGGGTGCAAAGATTGATTCACGTTCGCTATCAGTCTCTCTTTTTGGACGATTCTTAAAAGCAATGTTCACAGCCCTGCTATTCATTTCAGAAGAAAATAATACTTTTTCATTTGAATCAATAGACAGTACACCAGTCAGATTAATATCCGCATAGTTTTGGCCAATACCTCGACCACGATATGTGCTTTCAGTAGCCAGTATTTTCAAATAACGTTCTAAACTCTTTCCAATTTCTCCTGATTCAGTCACCAGTAACATTTCCCCTCCATCAAATCCAGCCCAAGCCATTGCGGCCGTTGCCTTATTTGAGAGTTCGTCTAGGTTGACATGTTTCGTATCAAAAATGGATGAAATTACTTTATGACGCAAGCCTTTACCAGTACGTGTCCCAGATTTACTGACAAAGAACCTTGTCTTAGTAATCTCACGACATGCCACCAGCATTTGATAGATTGGCTGTAGTTGCGCATTATGCAAGCTGTCTACATCATCTATCACCATTCCTAAGTAATTAGCGTTCAAGATTGACATTTCAATTACATCAGAGAGCTGACAATCAAACACTTTAAAGTAACATTCATTGTCTTTGATAGAACAATTTTTTAAAATTTTCTTTTGATGCAGATCCATTTGAAAGTCATGACAAGCAATAATCGATGCTTTTATTTCTTTAAGAGGTTTTAGCTTTATCTGTTCATCTATAAAAGATATAATTTCTACAACTTCACTAGCTGTGAAGTCAGAACGCTTGCCTAATTTATATTCATGAGCAATATCCATCTCTGACAATCGTTTGAATTGTGAGGTTGAAATATCATATAAATATCCATGATGCAAAGCAATCTTTCCAAATAGATAATCTAAAATCACATTGACAAAACGAGGAATACTTTTACTTGATTTTAATGTAACTACTTCTTTATCTTCTCCATCGTCAGTTTTTTCAGCTTTTTTATTAACTCCACCGTAGAAAATAGATACAGTATTTTGACCATTGTTTAAATGCAAACTAGGTCTTTTGATTCTTTTATTTTCTCCTGTAGACTTTACTGACAG
>NZ_JBFAYB010000210.1:0-3452 GCF_040681075.1 Streptomyces sp. NPDC051907
TACAGGAGTTCCGCTACGCCCGCGACCTCAAGCGCGTCTTCAACAACGAGAACCTCGCCTACCTGAAGAACTACGGCGAGGGCTGGGGCTATATGTCGAGGTCGCGCTCGGCGAACGCCACCGCGCCGCACGCGGCGCCGGCGCTCGCGTGCAGCACGGTCCGCTTCGACTCGCGCTGCCGCTCCCATGCCCGCGCGCTCGACTCCAGCTCCTGAGCCGCCGTCCGGGCCTCCTCGAGCCGCCCCAGGGCGAGGGCGACCTCCACCTGGGCGGCCAGCAGCCGACAGCGCCCCAGAAGGCCGGGCTCCTGGCCGCCGCGGCCGGCCGCCAGGGCGATCCGCAGCGCGGCGGCACAGGAGTCGGCCTTGCCCTGGGCGAGGCGCAGCAGGGCGAGTCCGGGCTGCGGGTCGCGGCCCAGCTCGTGCGCGCGGTCGTACGACGTCTCCGCGGCGGCCAGATCGCCGCGCCGCCGTTGAAGCTCGCCGGCCAGATAGAAGGCCTCCGCCGCCGTCCGGGCCTCGTACGGCAGCAGCTCGTCCGAGCTGAGCGCGGCTTCGGCGGCCGCCCGGGGCCAGTCGCCGCACAGATCGAGCACCTCGGCCCGGTGCACCCGGCACAGTCCGCGGAAGTTGTTCTCCCGGGGCATGGAGGCGCACCAGGACATCGCGGCGTCGGTCCACTCGACGGCTCGCCGCAGGTCGGCGCAGCCCATGCACTGCTGGAGGCCCAGGCAGTAGATCCACCCGGTGAACAGCGAGCTGAGCTCGCCCGCCATGGCCGAGCACATGGCGTCGTCGAGCAGCGTGAGCCCGGCGGCGACCCGCCCCTGGGCGAGCAGCACGTTCGCCTGCGCCTGGACGCTCATGGCGAGGAGGTCCTGGCTCCCGCAGCGCCGCGCGATGTCGCCCATCCGGCGGGCGGAGCGCAGCGACTCGTCGAAGTCGCCGCGTTGCTGCGCCTCCTGTGCCTCGACCCAGACGAGATAGCACTGCTCGACGCACTCGGGCTCGCCGCTCAGATGCGCTCGCGCCCGGTGCAGCCAGCCTGCGGCGGCGGCCGTGCGCCCGGCGAGCGAGTACTCGTAGAAGAGCATCCAGGCGCAGAATCCCGCCTGCCGCTCGTCTCCCGCCGCCGCGAAGCCCGCGTACGCCCTCGTCCTCGCCTCGACGGACTCCTCCACCCGTCTGGTCCACCAGGCGGCGTCGGCGAGCGCGACGAGCTCGTCGGGGGCCATCCGGCCGGGGTCGAGGTCGCGCAGCGCCGCGTAGACGTCGGCCCAGGCCTCGCGCGCGACGGCGTCCCACGTCCGCCCGGTCACCTGCCGGGTCACCCGGTCGGTCACCTGCCCGGTCGCCTGCTCTGCGCCGGTGATCCGCTCGGCCATCGCCGCTCCCCTCTCGCTCGCCACGAGCAGGGCCACCCCTGTCACCAGGATAGAAGCGGGCGGGCCGACGGGCCGCCTCGCCGGACGCCGAGGCGCGGCGGCGGGCGGTTCGCCGGGGCGGTTTGCCGGGGCGGTTTGCCGAGCCCGCAGGAGGTTCGCCGCTGTCAAAGTCCGCCGCTGCCGAAGTCGCCGGAGCGGCTGCGGTCCTCCGGCACCTCCCGCGTGCTTGGAACGGGGATTCCGTCCACTTCGGCGCGCCGGTCAACTCCCGTCGTGTGTGGCCGGTTCACGCGCGTGGCCGGTTCAGTAGCATCGGGCGATGACTCTTCCTCGGCTGATCGCCACCGATCTCGACGGAACGCTGCTGCGCCGCGGCGGCATCCTCTCGCAGCGCACCCTGAGCGCCCTGCGCGCAGCGGTGGACGCGGGGGCCGAGGTCGTCTTCGTCACCGCTCGCCCTCCTCGGTTCGTCGACAGGCTGACTGCCGCCACCGGGCTCGTCGGGACGGCCGTGTGCAGCAACGGCGCCCTCGTCTACGACGTCGCGACGCGGACCGTCGTCGAGACGCGGGCCCTGCCGGTGGCCGCCGCCCGGCAGGTGGCCGACGCGCTGTCGCTGGCCGCGCCCGGGCTGGGGTTCGCCGTCGAGACCGGCTACCAGGTGCTGTACGAGCCGAGGTTCGAGCTCCGCTTCCCCGTCGAGGCGGGGGGCGAGGTGGAGGTGGCGTCCCTGCTGGACCTGTGGCTGACGGACGTGCCGATCACCAAGCTGCTCGCCTGGTCGGCGCGGCTCGACGCGGACTTCCTGCTGGCCGCGGCGCAGGCGTCGGCCGGAGGGCTGGCACAGTTCACCCACTCCGGCGGCGCGGGCCTGCTGGAGATCAGCGCGACGGGCGTCAGCAAGGCGGGCACGCTCGCCGCGCTCTGCGCCGCGCGCGGCATCGACGCCTCGGACGTCGTCGCCTTCGGCGACGCGCCGAACGATCTGACCGTCCTGGAGTGGGCGGGCACGGGGTACGCCATGGCCAACTCCCATCCCGCGGTGCTCGCCGCGGTGCGGCGGCACACCGCGTCGAACGAGGAGGACGGGGTGGCTCTCGTCCTCGAGGAGCTCTTCCGCCGGGCGTGAGCAGCCCGCGAGGCCCGAGACGGGGACCGGCGTCGCGCGACGGCATCGGCAGAACGCGGTACGCGGGGCCGGGAGTCCAGGACCCGGGACCGGGGGTTCGTCACCCGGGACCGGGGGTTCGTCACGCGGCGGTCGACCGCGGTCCCGGCGACCGCCTCGTCGCCGACTGAGCGTCGCCGTGCGGACGGGCCGCCCGCGGCACGCCGAGATCGCCCCACGTAGGATCCGCCGGAACGGGAGGGGGACTGCGTGGCCAGGGCGCGGAAGAAGAGGTCCAGAGGCGAGGGCGAGGAAGAGGAGGGCTGCTGTGTAGGGACGTTGGACACCTGTGTCGGGTACCAGTTCTGCTGTCCCGCCCGATGGCTGACGATCCTTCCCCTCCTCGTGCTGCGCCCGCCGGCGGCGACCGCCGGGAAGGGCGCGGACCCCGCGGCGCCCCGTCCGGCCGGCCGGACGGCCTCCGCGCTGTACGAGGCTGTTCGCCGCTACCGCGTTAAGGTCAGCCCCACCCGGCCGGCGTGCTGCCCCTACACCCCGTCCTGCTCGACGTACGCCGTGAAGGCTCTCCACCGGCACGGAGCGCTGCGCGGCGGGCGGCTCGTCCTGGGACGGCTGCTGCGGTGCCGTCCTGGGGCGGCGAGGCGGCGCGGCTTCCAGGACCCGGTTCCGGGCTAGAAACGGCCTAGGGGGTCACTCCCTCGGCGATGCTCAGCGGGATGTACAGCAGCCCGTCGTCGATCGGCTCGATCCCGTCGTCGGTCAGGAGAGCGGACTGACACGGGGGTCGCCTCGGCGAGGCCGGGCGCGGCGGCGGGGGCGGGCGCGGGTGGGGGCGGGGCGGGGGGGGGGGCCCCCGGCGGGGGGAGCACACGCCCCCGGCCCGCCGGCGGGATAAAAAGAGGCGAGGCCCGGGGCCCCCCCCAGTTGGGGGGCCCCGCG
>NZ_JBFAYB010000211.1:0-3307 GCF_040681075.1 Streptomyces sp. NPDC051907
GCCCCCCGCTCACGACAACGTCGGCCTCCAAGACCACACCCGGGTCTTGCTGGCCGACGTCACGCGGGCCCCGGATCAGCCAACGGCACCCCTCAGTCAGTCGGTCCGGGGGCATACCTGCTCCCAGGGGACTCTCGGGCACTCGCCTGCCAACGGTGCACGTCACCGCGTCTGAACACGGTGTGCCAGCCTCCGGCCCCAAGCCTGGCTCGGCGCTTCGACGTAGCGGTAGGTCAGCACGCACACCGGCAGCAGCACGGCGTAGAACGCCGCTTCGAGGACGAGACTGTCCCGCCGCCACCGGCCGATCGTGCCGTCGCTCACGGCCAGCAGCACCGGATGCACCAGGTAGACCGAGTAGCTGATCGTTCCCAGTCCGGTCAGCCAGCGCGGTATCCGCCGGCGGCGCAGCGCCAGTCCGGCGCCGAAGGTGAGCACGGCCAGCAGGAATGCCGCGATCCAGCCACGTCGTGTGAAGTGGGATCCGTCGCCGTACCCGTACGCGCTCCCCACGGCGCAGGCGATCACCACGACCGCCGTGCAGGCTGCGGGTCGCCAGGTGCTCTGACCGTTCTCGGCCCGGTAGACGGCGGTGCCGAGGAACATCACGGCGAGGATCACCAGGCCTTCCCACATGGGGACTGTGCCGTTGAAGGCGACCAGGGCAAGCGCCAGCGCCCCGCCCAGCACGCCCCCGGACACGTGGAGCACGGATGCCCCGGCACTCGCACAGCAGACGGCGGCCACCATGGCGATCGAGACGATCGCGATCAGCGGGCCTGTGCCGACCCTGTCGGAGAGGGCGGAGACGGGCAGCGCGGCGGCTCCTGCCGTCGCGCTCACGGCGGCGAGCACGGCCAGGGCGACGGCGACCGCTGCAGACCTCTGGTGCTGGCGGACCGTGAAGAGGGCGACGCAGAGCAGGTAGAACGCCATTTCGTACGAGAGCGTCCACAGGACGAGAAGGAGATTGGGCGTCCCCAGCAGCTCTTGGAGCAAGGTGACATGGGCGACGGCCACCGTGACAGGGCTCTGCTGGCCGAAGTCGCGGATCTCCGCGAGGCCCAGCAGGTTGAAGGCCAGGACCGCGGTGACGACGACGGCCCACAGCGGGTACATACGGAATACCCGTCCGATCCAGAACGTCCGGACGCAGCCCCGGCGCTCAAGCGACGCGGGGATGATGTAGCCGCTCACCAGAAAGAACACCATGATGCCGTACCGGCTGGTGTTGAACTCCGGCATCAGCTCCCGCCGGAACTCCGCCATGAAGGAGTACGACGAGTGGTCGAACACCACGACGAGTGCCGCGATGCCGCGTAACGCGTCTAACCAGCCCATCCGCGACTGTCCGGCCTGCGCGCCGGATGCGGATAACTGTGGCGGCGCGGAGGGTAATCGCTCCAGCGGCGCAGGGCCGGGGAGCGGGGGTTCCATATTCATCTTCATGTGCCGTCCCTCGCCGATGTTCAACTGACTCCGATCTTCCGCCCGCATGCCTGTGTTCACGTCCTGCAGGCCCGTCCCGTTCGTGGGCCCGGGTCAGCGTAGCGAGGTCCAGGCGGTCGCCGTCGGGTTCAAGACGTGCCGCTCGGCCTGGCATCGGCGCGGGCCAGAGCGCGAGCACGCACGATGTCGCCCTGCCGGCGTGGGCGCGCCGCGTCCTGGGCTGCGGTGAGCCAGCGCTCGGGCTCGTGGGCGGCAGAGGCGTCCTGCCACGGCCTGAAGCAGCCGATCACCGCAGGCCGGTGCCGCTGCCGGCCGCAGCGGCACCGGCGCCTGCAACGCTCACGCCCTCCCGGTACTGCTGCTGTGCGCCTCCTCGGCGTGGGCCTTCAGCGCGGCGCCGAGGAGGCGCAGCGGTTCGTCCGTGTGCCACAGCGAGTGGTGCAGCAGCGCGGCCGCGGCGTCACGGACGCGGAGTCGGTCTGCGTCGGGGGCGGGGCAGAGGGTGAACGTCTCTCGCTCGGCGAGCAGGAGCAGGAGCAGCTGCCCGGCTCCGCGTCCCGGGGCGGGGTCGTCCAGGAGGTGGGCCAGGCTGGTGAGGCCGTCGCGGACGGCGGCGAAGGCTGGGGAGTCGCCCGGGTCGTTGCCGTCCAGCAGCCTGCTGGCCAGCAGTCCGGCCTGCACGGCGTCGGCCCGGCGTGCCTCCGCGCGGGACGGGAGGGGTTCGCGTCCATCGCGCGGCCCGGCGGGGGCCGGTCGCTCACGGCGCACAGAAAGAGGGGCTTGTGTGCCGGGTGCAAGCGGCTGCGCCGACTCTCGCCGGCATGAGGGTTAGCCCCGCCACCTGCTTGTGCGGCGGCGGTCCGTGTGCGGGGCGGACGGCGGGCATGGGACGGCCCCGGTGCCGCGAGAGCGGGGGGGGCCGGGCCGGGAGGAGCGAGGCGGGCCGGGGCGGCGGACGCGGGACGGCTCGCCGCTCGGGGGCGTCAAGCGCGGCGGTCGCGGCGCCTGCGCTCGAACTCGGCGCGCCATGCGAGCCTTCCGGGGTCCTCGGACTCGACGAACACGAAGAACGCCTGCATGAAGCAGTCCGTCATGACGTTGGAGCCGTGATCGGCGTTGTACGCCTGTGCGACCGTCTTCAGCTCGGCCTCCAGGTCCTGCAGGGCCTGCGAGCGCCGCCACCTGGTGACCTTCTCCCCCCGATAGTCGGCGACCTCCTCGGCGATCCACCCCCACTCCTGGGGAATGCCGTCGACGCCGATTCGGATCGAGCCGTAGCCGGGGCCGATGCGGACGCGGAATCTGATCTGCTCGGGCGCTTCCCCGATGGGGTCGAACCGGTAGGTCCCCACACGCCTGGGACACCAGCCCCGCCCCTTCCTATAAAAGTAATCTCATAAAATAAGTATAACACTTCAGAAATGTTCTTAATCATCATTCATTTTCTAAAATAAATATAACTTACGAAATCTTACTGATTTTATGGCTTTAAAGTCTAAAAGACGCCTATTAAAGAATAGACGTCGAACAAAGGGGGGTAAGGGATTCGAACCCTCGCGCCGGTTTCCCGACCTAACGATTTAGCAAACCGTCCTCTTCAGCCTCTTGAGTAACCCCCCATAGGCTTATTAACAATGAATAGATACCTTACATATCCATTATGGGAATTCCAGGATTCGAACCTGGGACCCCTGCGTTATCAACACAGTGCTCTAACCAACTGAGCTAAACTCCCAAAATATTAAGTTAAGCGGATGACGAGAATCGAACTCGCGTAGCCAGCTTGGAAGGCTGGGGTTCTACCATTAAACTACATCCGCTAACAAAGAATGGCGCGAGACGGAATCGAACCGCCGAC
>NZ_JBFAYB010000212.1:0-3113 GCF_040681075.1 Streptomyces sp. NPDC051907
CTCTTCTTCGCCGGGCTCGGCGGCGGCGCGCCCACCGGAGAGCCGGTCGGCGCGCCCGAGGAGCTCGCCGAGCGGGTGGCCGCGGGCGGCGAGGGGATCACCTTCTTCCCCACTCCCCCGCTGATGCACGGCACGTCCACGCTCACCGCGTTCATCGGCTTCAACTTCGGCCAGCGGATCGTCGTCCACCGCAAGTTCGTGCCGCGGGAGGTGATCCGCACGATCGAGAAGGAGAAGGTCACCAGCGTGTCGCTGGTCGGCGACGCGATGCTGCGGCCGCTGATCGACGCGTTGAACGGGCCGCTCAAGGGCACGGACCTCTCCGCGCTGTTCAGCGTCTCCTCGTCCGGCGCGATCATGTCGGACACGGTCCGCGAGCAGTTCACGGCGCTCGCGCCGAATGTGATGCTGCTGAACAACTTCGGGTCGTCCGAGTCCGGCTTCAACGGCACGGCGACCGAGGACTCCGGCCCGGACAAGGGCTTCAGGCTGCGCGTCAACGCCCGTACGCAGGTGGTCGACCCGGCGACGCACGAGCCGGTGAAGCCGGGCGAGCCAGGCCGCATCGCACAGCGCGGACACGTGCCGCTCGGCTACTACAACGACCCCGCCAAGACCGCGGAGACCTTCTTCCAGCGCGGCGAGGAGCGGTGGGTGCTGCTCGGCGACATGGCGACGGTGGACGAGGAGGGCATCGTCACCGTCCTCGGCCGCGGCTCGCAGTGCATCAACACGGGCGGCGAGAAGGTGTATCCGGAGGAGGTCGAGCAGGCGCTCAAGTCGCATCCGGACGTCTACGACGCGCTGGTCGCCGGAGTGCCTGACGCCCGGTGGGGCAGTCAGGTGGCGGCGGTCGTGCAGGTGCGCGAGGGGGCGGCAGCGCCGACGCTGGACGAGATCCAGTCGCACTGCCGCACCCGGCTGGCCGGCTACAAGATCCCCCGCCGGCTGGTGATCGCGCCGGAGATCCAGCGCTCGCCCAGCGGGAAGGCGGACTACCGCTGGGCGCGCACGGTGGCGACGGAGTCGGCGGGGCGCTGACCGGTGTGCGTCGGCGGCAGACCGGGCGGCGCGCCCGCCCTGGGCTGTCGGGACTGCGGAGCTACGGGGCTCCGCCGGCCGTCGACGCTCAGGCGAGGATGCGCTCGCCGTTGAAGACGCCCAGCCGCTCGCGGTAGAGCTCCAGCGGGACGCCGTTGGGGTCGCGGAAGTAGAGGCTCTCCTCCACTCCCCGGTCCGGGCCGAGGTAGTCCACGCCGGCGTCGTCCAGCGCCGCGCGGGCGGTGTCGTACTCCGCCGCGCCCACCGACAGCGCCAGATGCTGCACTCCGCCGACCGTCTCCTTGGCCGGCGGGTGCTCGTGGCCGGGGAAGTCGAAGAAGCCCAGCAGATTGCCGTTCCCGATGTCGAAGAAGAAGTGCGTGGAGCCGCGGTAGTCGCGGTTCTCCACGATCTCGACCAGCGGGAAGCCGAGGAACTCCTGGTAGAAGCGGATGGTCTCCTCCACGTCCCGGCAGATGAAGGCGATGTGGTGGATGCCGTGCGCCGTGGTCGGGGGCCGGTCGGCCTGGGGACGCAGATAGCGTCGCCGCAGCTCTTCTCTGCGGGCGAGCACGGCGTCGAGCTCGGCGCCCTCGGGCTGGGGCATCGGATCTCCTCGGGGGTTGATTGCGGAATCAACTAACTATGCCGCAATCTTTCCCCGTCGCCGCCCGATCACCTCGCGAAGAACCCCGCAACCGTCCCAACGAACCACTCGGGGTCGTCGAGCCAGGGGTAGTGCCCCCCGCCGGGCTGGACCGCGACCTCGCCGTGCGGGAACAGCGCGGCCAGCTCGCCGGCCCGCTTCGGCGTCGGCCCCCCGTCCTGCTCGCCCGCCAGGACCAGCACCGGCGCGGCCAGCTCCTTGAGCGCCTCGCGGGTCGCCGGCGCGTCGAAGGCCTCGTCCACGCCGTAGCGGGCGGCCGCCTCCCAGTTGATCTGCTTGTCGGTGGCGGCCGCGTGCGCCTGGGCCGCCTCGTCCCACCGGCCGTAGAACAGGGGCGAGGGCGATCCCTTCGGCTCCTGTCCGCTCAGCACGGCGTCGAGGGCGGCGTACGCCTCATCGAACCAGGGCTCGCCCGTGTGCAGCAGGGCCGCCGCGCGGTACTCCTCGGGCGTCGCCGCCGGCCCGACCGCCTGCAGGCTGGGGGCGACCAGGGCCAGACGGCCGACCCTCTCGGGGCGCCGGGCCGCGTACAGCATCGCCAGGCTTCCCGAAGCCGAGTGCGCGAGGACGTCCATGCGCTCCAGGCCGAGGTGCTCGCGCAGCGCCTCGACGTCGTCGACCTGCCGGTCGCAGCGGTAGGTGTCCGGGTCGGCGGGGACCTCGGAGGCGCCCGTGCCCCGCAGATCCAGCAGCACCAGCCGCCGGTGCGCGTCCAGACCGCCGAGGTCGCCGAAGTAGGCCGAGTCCCGCATCGCCCCGCCCGGCAGCACGATCAGCGGCTCGCCCTCCCCTCGCAGGAGGAAGGCGAGCTCGGTCCCGTCGTAGGCGTGAAAGCGCATCAGATGTCGAACTCCTCGAGTGCGGCCAGGAACTCCTCCGGCCGGGCGGTGTGGACAAGGTGCCCGGCGTCGACGGTCACGAGCCGGGCGCCGGGGACGATCGCGGCCAGCTGTGCGAGCTGGTCCTGAGGGATATGGCTGCTGGACCCGCCGCCGACGACGAGGGTGGGGGCCGTGATCGTGCGCAGGCTCTCCCGCCAGGCGGGGTCGGGGGCGTTCAGCTCGGCGTCGAGCGCCGGGACGACCTGCCAGTCGAAGCCGAGGTCGCCCGCCTCGCGCCGGGCGGGCGGGCGCGGCGGATCGAGGGGGACGAGCGGCGGGGCGTCCTCGATCACCAGCCTGCGCACCAGCTCCGGAGAGCACGCGGCCAGCAGGTACGCCGCCACACCGCCCATCGAGTGCCCGATCAGGTCGACGGGGCTAAGGCCCAGCGCGCGGACGAAGGCGCTCAGGTCGTCGCGGAAGGCCTCGGGGGGCGACTTCGGCGACGCGCTGAGCCGTATCCAGCGTCTGCTGCCGCCCGGCACGGCGCTGGGCCACCGCGTGCCGGCAGGCGCCTGAGGAGG
>NZ_JBFAYB010000213.1:0-3023 GCF_040681075.1 Streptomyces sp. NPDC051907
CGATGATCGCGTGGTCGACGTTCGCCGCGAGGATCTGCCCCTCGGAGCGGGTCGAGGAGGTGGAGCGCACGAAAGCGGTACGGCGCGGCAGACACGTCCGTACGAACTGCGGATCGCCGTCAGGGTCCACCGCCGCCCAGTCGCCGGTGCACACGACCCGCAGCGGGTCGTGCGGGGCGACGAACGCGGTGTCCGCGCGGACCAGCCCGTCCGGCGTGACGACGTCGCACTGGCCACGGTCGACCCGTACGACCCGGCCGGGCAACAGCCCCCGCTCGGCGTAGGGAGCGAATTCGGCGGCCCAGCCCTCGTCCCAGCCGTAGCGGGACAGGGCGGAGTGGTGTGCGGAAGAAGAGTGAGACAAGGGGTGACCCTTCACAAGGGTGGCCCCGGCACGCGCCGCGTCGGGCGCGAGAGAGAAGAGGTCAGCCGGAGACCACGGAAGTGGAGTGGATGGACTTCGTGATGTGGGCAGGGCCCATCTCGGCGACAGTCATCAGTCACACCTCCCGGTTCGTTCGCAGCTGGACAAATCGGCCACCCTAGCCCCGCCCGTCCGCCCCGCGCCAAGGGTTTTCCGCGCCAATCCCCTTTCCCCCGGAAATACCCCACTCGCGCACGCGATGTATCCATCCGCTCACCCCATGTGGCGGGCGGCCATGATCGCCCATAGCTTCGGCTCATGACGAA
Source organism: Streptomyces sp. NPDC051907 (assembly GCF_040681075.1). NCBI lineage: Bacteria > Bacillati > Actinomycetota > Actinomycetes > Kitasatosporales > Streptomycetaceae > Streptomyces > Streptomyces sp. NPDC051907. The sequence continues at coordinate 691 of NZ_JBFAYB010000213.1, forward strand.
ACGACAGATCATCTGCCTCGCGTGCACCGCCGTCGTGGTCGCTTCGGGACTGGGGGCGGCTGCGCCCTCTGCCCATGCCGCCACACATGTGGTGCGCCCGGGCGAATCGATCCAGAAAGCAGTCGACGCGGCCAAGTCGGGAGACACGATCTTCATCGCCCCGGGCACCTACCGGGAGAGCGTCCTGGTCACCAAGTCGAATCTGACCCTGCGCGGGGCGGGACGGACCACCGTCCTCAAGCCCGCCGCCACCACCGCCACCGCCACGGCCACCGCCGCCACCACCGTCCCCGCCGCCGGGCGCTCCGCCGCGGTGAACGCCTGCGCCTCGGCCGGCAACGGCATCTGTGTGACCGGCACGGCGGACAAGGACGTGGGGAACGTGACCATCCGCTCGCTCACCCTGTCCGGCTACAAGAAGAACGGCATCTGGGCGACCGAGACCGACCGGCTGACGGTGCGGAACGTCACGTCGGAGAAGAACGGCACCTGGGGCATCGCCCAGCAGCAGTCCACCCGCGCGGTCTTCCGCGACAACATCGCCCGCGACAACGGCGACGCCGGCATCTTCATCGCCAACACCGTCGAGCGCGAGGGCGGCGCGGTCGACACCAAGAAGGCGGTGATCGCGGGCAACCGGATGTCGGGCAACCGCATCGGCGCCACCATCCGGCGCGTCAGGAACCTCACGGTCCACAGCAACGACATGACCGCCAACTGCGCGGGCGTGTTCGTCGTCGGCGACGAGTCCGAGCCGGGCGCCGGGGACATGACCATCCGCGCCAACAAGATCTACAAGAACAACAAGTCCTGCCCCGCCACCAACCGGCTCCCGGCGATCCAGGGCTCGGGCATCGTGCTCACCGGCGCGGAGACCACCACCGTCCGCAACAACCTCATCCTGGACAACGTCGGCGTCTCGCCGCTGTCCGGCGGAGTCGTGCTCTTCCAGAGCTTCGTCGGCGCCTCCAACGACGACAACGAGATCAGGAACAACCGGGTGCGCGGCAACAGTCCGTACGACCTGGTCAACAAGGGCACCGGAACGGGCAACCAGTTCGTCGGCAACTCGTGCCAGGTCTCCGAACCCACAGGGATGTGCTGACCGGCGTTCCCGTTCCTCAGGCCTCAGGAGAATCGAGACGGTATGACCACCGTAAGTACCAGAACTGTCCACTCGCCCCCGGCCGACCCGGTCGTCGGCGCCCCGCCGGCCATGCGGCTGCGCGAGCTCGTCTTCGGCGCGGCGTGCGCCGCGGCCGTGCGCGCGGCGGCTCGGCTGGGGGTGGCCGACGCGCTCGGCGACTCGCCCACCACCGCGGAGGACCTCGCGGCCGCGGTGGGCGTCGAGCCGCAGCCGCTGCGCCGGCTGCTGCGGGCCCTGTCCTGCTACGGCGTCTTCGTCGAGACGGAGGACGGGACGTTCGCGCACACCGACATGTCGCTGATGCTGCGCGAGGACGACCCGGCCAGCCTGCGCTACATCGCCCTGTGGTGCACGGAGCCGTGGACCTGGAACGCCTGGCCCCGGCTGGACGACGCCGTCCGCTCCGGCGAGAGCGTCTTCCAGGACCTGTACGGCAAGGGGTTCTTCGACTACCTGCACCAGGACGCGCACGAATCGGCGCACGTCTTCAACCGGGCCATGACCACCTCCAGCATGCAGTCCGCGCTGGAGGTCGCCGAGCTCCTCGACCTCACCGGCGTCACGTCGGTCGCGGATATCGGCGGCGGCCAGGGCCATGTGCTGGCGAGCCTGCTGGAGCGCCACCCGTCCGTGCACGGCACTCTGCTGGACCTGCCCGACGTGGTGGCGAAGGCGGATCCGCGGCTGAGGGCCGGCGGTGCGCTGGCGGAGCGCGTACGGATCGTCCCCGGGGACTGCCGTGAGGAGATCCCCGTCGACGCCGATCTCTACATCATCAAGAACATCCTGGAGTGGGACGACCTCAGCACCCGCAGGACGCTGGGGAACATCCTCGCCGCGGCCCGTCCCGGCGCGCGGGTCGTGGTCATCGAGAACCTCGTCGACGACACGCCGTCGATGAAGTTCACGACGGCCATGGACCTGCTGCTGCTCCTCAACGTCGGCGGCGCGAAGCACACCAGGCAGAGCCTGGTGGACCGGATGACGCAGGCCGGTCTGCTGGTCGGCGAGGTCCGTCCGGTGAACCCGTATCTGCACGCCTTCGAGTGCTCCGTGCCGGTGTGAGCCAAAGAAGCTGGTGAGCGAAACGCTCCCATGGCGGTCCGTCCGCCGTGGGAGCGTTTTGTCGTGGTGAGCGAGAGCGATCGTCGTGGCAACGAGAAGGGGCCCCGGGTCCGCGGTCGCG
>NZ_JBFAYB010000214.1:0-2707 GCF_040681075.1 Streptomyces sp. NPDC051907
CGGGATGGGCGACCCAGGAGCCGTCGAAGCCGTCCTCGGCCTCGCGCTCCTTGTCGAGCCTGACCTTGGCCAGCGCCGCCTCGTTGGCCTGCGGATCGCGGCTGGGCACATGGGCGGCCATGCCGCCGATCGCATGCGCGCCCCGCTTGTGGCAGGTGCGCACCAGCAGCTCTGTGTAGGCGCGCATGAAGGGCGCGGTCATGGTGACTTTCGCCCGGTCGGGGAGCAGGAAGTCGGTGCGGTGCCCGAAGGTCTTGATGAGGCTGAAGAGGTAGTCCCAGCGGCCCGCGTTGAGGCCTGCGCTGTGCTCGCGCAGCTCGTAGAGGATCTCCTCCATCTCGTACGCGGCGGTGATCGTCTCGATGAGGACGGTGGCCCGGATCGTGCCGCGCGGGATGCCGAGAAGCTCCTGGGCGAGGACGAACACGTCGTTCCACAGCCGGGCCTCGGCGCGGTTCTCCAGTTTCGGCAGGTAGAAGTACGGACCGTGACCGGCGTCGATCTGGCGCTGGGCGCAGTGGAAGAAGTACAGCCCGAAGTCGACGAGCGAGGCGGGGACCGGGCGTTCGTCGACGACGACGTGCTTCTCCGTGAGGTGCCAGCCACGCGGTCTGACCATGATCGTCGCGAGGCGGTCGCCGAGCCGGTACTCCTTGCCCTTGTCCGTGGTGAAGTCGATCCTGCGTTCGATGGCGTCGAGCAGGCTCAGCTGGCCGCCGACGATGTTCTCCCAGGTGGGCGAGGTGGCGTCCTCGAAGTCGGCCATCCACACCTGCGCACCCGAGTTGAGCGCGTTGACGGTCATGCGCCGGTCGGGCGGTCCGGTGATCTCCACCCGGCGGTCGGCCAGACCCGGTGCGGGCGGGGCGACGCGCCAGTTCGGGTCGGCGCGGACGGCCGCGGTGGCGGGCGAGAAGTCGAGCGGAGCGCCGGAGGCGAGCCGTTCGGTGCGACGGCGCCGCTCGGCGAGCAGCTCGAAGCGCCGGCCCGCGAAGGCCGTGTCGAGACGGCCGATGAAGTCCAGGGCCGCGGGGGTGAGGATCTCGTCGTGACGGTCGCCTTGCGCCCCGAGAACCTGGATGCGGCTGGTCGTTTCGGTGATGGACATACGGCTCTCCTCAGCGGGAGCGGCGGGGGCCGGCGGATACGGTCGTCCGGCCCCTCGCCTGGACACGGGTTCGCGTGACGCGGGGGCGTTCGGCCCTGGCCGGGCCGGCTGCGGCGCCCGGTCCCGGGGCGAGGCCCCGGGACCGGCCTGGTGCTTCTAGTGGAATTGCTCTTCTTCGGTGGAGCCGGTGAGTGCGGTGGTGGAGGAGGTGGGGTTGACGGCGGTGGAGACGAGGTCGAAGTAGCCGGTGCCGACTTCGCGTTGGTGCTTGACGGCGGTGAAGCCGTGCTGCTGGGCGGCGAACTCGCGTTCCTGGAGGTCGACGTAGGCGGTCATGCCGTGTTCGGCGTAGCCGCGGGCGAGGTCGAACATGCCGTGGTTGAGGGAGTGGAAGCCGGCGAGGGTGATGAACTGGAAGCGGTAGCCCATGGCGCCGAGCTCGCGTTGGAACTTGGCGATCTGGTCGTCGTCGAGGGCGGCCTTCCAGTTGAAGGAGGGGGAGCAGTTGTAGGCGAGCATCTGGTCGGGGTGCTCGGCGTGGATCGCCTCGGCGAACTCGCGGGCCTGGGCGAGGTCGGGGGTGCCGGTCTCGACCCAGACGAGGTCGGCGTGGGGGGCGTAGGCGAGGCCGCGGGCGATGACGGGGGCCATGCCGGGCTGGACGCGGTAGAAGCCCTCGGCGGTGCGCTCGCCGGTGGCGAACTGTGCGTCGCGTTCGTCGACGTCGCTGGTGAGGAGGTTGGCTGCCAGCGCGTCGGTGCGGGCGACGATGAGGGTGGGGACGTCGGCGATGTCGGCGGCGAGGCGGGCGGCGTTGAGGGTGCGGATGTGCTGGGAGGTGGGGACGAGGACCTTGCCGCCGAGGTGGCCGCACTTCTTCTCGGAGGCGAGCTGGTCCTCGTAGTGGATGCCGGCGGCGCCTGCGGCGATCATGGCCTTGGTGAGCTCGAAGGCGTTGAGGGGTCCGCCGAAGCCGGCCTCGGCGTCGGCGACGATGGGGGCGAGCCAGTCGGTGGTGTCGTGGCCGCCTTCGGCGGTGGCGATCTGGTCGGCGCGCAGGAGGGCGTTGTTGATGCGGCGGACGACCTGGGGGACGGAGTTGACGGGGTAGAGGCTCTGGTCGGGGTAGGTGTGGCCGGCCTGGTTGGCGTCGGCGGCGACCTGCCAGCCGGACAGGTAGATGGCCTGGAGTCCGGCCTTGACCTGCTGGACGGCCTGGCCGCCGGTCAGCGCGCCGAGCGCGTGGACGTAGTCCTGCTCGTGGAGCTGGCGCCACAGGCGCTCGGCGCCGCGGCGGGCCAGGGTGTGCTCCTCGCGGACGCTGCCGCTCAGGGCCACGACCTCCTGCGCGCTGTAGGTGCGCTCGACGTTCTTCCAGCGGGGGTCGCTCGCCCACCGCCGGGCGAGCTCCGCCGCCGCCTGGTTCGTCGTGTCCGTCTGCGCCATGACCGTCTCCCGGATTCCTCGTTCGAACTGCCCGTGTGTCGTCGACTGTCGTCAACGGTGCGAATGCGTGACACGCAGTGTCGTGTCAGCTGGCGCGGCCCGCCCTCCCGGCGCCCTGCGAAGGGTGAGCAATGCCGCCGAGCCGCCGGCGCG
>NZ_JBFAYB010000215.1:0-2687 GCF_040681075.1 Streptomyces sp. NPDC051907
AAAAAACTCTTTCCACGACCAAGAAGAAAGAGTCTCAACAAAATTTATATCATAATTATAACACAAACTAAGAATGAGGTAAAATATGGAAAAATCAAGAACAAAAGTCGAATTAGATGAATTATTAAAGGGACTGGGAATAATTTCAAATGTCATGTTACTTGGTCGTCTAATGCCAGCCGATTGTGAAGAAATTTCAAGTGAACAAATGGTTATAAATTATAAAAATCTCTATGAAATGACGGAAGTATATACAGATCATTTAATTAGTGACCTTTCAGAAGTTGAGTTAAATTGGTTATCTGATAATATTGATGCAGATAAATTTCGAAAAATTCAAGCGATGAATAAAGTAAGCTAGAAGTTAAATAGCTTTAAATTATTACAAACCTGTACCTGAAATCATTTTCCTAAGTAAAACACCGCTGGGAATGAGTGGAGAGATAGCTTAATTTATCCGATAAATTGTAGGCAAAACGCCGATGTTATGAGTGGAATGAGCGGGAGTGAGCGTAAGCGAAACGGAGCGAGGCGAAACGAGTGCAAGGTGGAGGGCTGTACAAATTTTCCGGATTAATTAAGCGTTAAATATCGAAGCGAGTCCGAGGTGGAGGACTGTATGTAAAATTGATTTTAGGTCAGCACATGGGTCTGTAATACCATGTGCAAATCAGCAACATAAAAGCTCACGGTTGGCTTGGTTGTCACGTTTTAACCCTTGGAATTTTTACGCAAAAAAATCAGTAAATTTCACCGAAAATAAGAACAATGGAGAATAATGTTAACTGAAAAAGAACAAGAATTACTCAACGATTCTTATTTCGAGAATCTTAATCAATCAAAAAATAATGAACAAAAAACTTTACTACAATCACAAAAAAAATTACACAGCTTAGTTGACTGGCTAAAACTTGCGATTCCTATGACTTATGAAGAAATGATAGTTAAAGTCTTGGGTTTACCTCTAGAACTCTTTGACGAGCAAGAAGGAAAATTGCCACACTCTAAGCAAAACAAAGTTCTAAGATTATCTGGAGTAGCTGTATGGCATTCAGAAGAAACAAGGGAAATCATCTTAGACATTAGCGGTACAGGTCTACAATTTTTACGAGAAAATATTTTCTTTGATTATTCAGAAGTGCAAATTATTACTATCTTACTTGATAGAATATTAGAGTGTATAGGTTATGAAAATCAAACTATGGTTGCTAAACGAGCGATTATAAACTGTCAACGAATAGATTTGACCGTAGATGATAAAAATTCAAAACCTTTTTACATCCCTAAAAAAATTAGAAAATACTTTGTGAATGGCAAAGCAAAATTCGGGAAAACAACAAAAATATCAAGTGAAATAGATGACTTGACAGGAGCTTTAAGCTTTTATATCGGAGATAGAGAACATCGAAAAATTCTAGTTCGAATTTACGATAAGTTCATAGAAAGGCAGACGAAAGAAAATTTAACAGAAACGGAACTAATTCAACTTTATAATACTATCAGTTGGATACGTACGGAAGTTGAATTTCATGATCGTTATGCGGATGAAATCTTATGGGCAATCTATGAATTAGGGCAAAAAGAAGATAGTAATTTATTAGAATTCGTTAAAGGATATCTTGATAATAAAATGCAATTCCGTCCGCCTGATAATTACATTTCAAAAAAAGAAAAATATCGTCCAAGATTTTGGAAAGATTTTATAGCTAAAGCAGAAGAAGTAAGTATTAAAGTTCCGCGTAGAGAAAGAGTGCCATTCTCAAAGAAATTATCAAATTATACTTTTCTTGGTAAAGGCGGGGGAATGGGGGCAATCATAAGGTTTATGACTAATCATCATCTCCCTTTCCCAGAAGAGGTGGGAAGTGAAAAAGATATCTATGATAAAGCAAGCATATCAAGAGAATTAATTGACAAGTTTACTGAGTACCTCCTATTTGTTGGAAGAGAAGACCTTTTAAAAGAATTTCAAGAGATGGTGCAAAATAACAATAATAACTTTAGTAAGGAAAAATAAGTATGTATCTAAAAAAAGCAAACACACGCCTAGCAAAAAAATTAAGTGAAAATGTTCCTTTTGTTCCAGGTACTTGGTACATCAAAATGAACGAAAATGGTACACCAGTAAAAACATTGCAAGGTCAATCACTCTATACTTGTATGAATAATGAGGCGCTATATGACTCATTGAAAACTAGAGAATTTACTCACGTAGAATATTAAAATAGAATGGAGATAACTATGAATATCATAACCAAAGATGAAATTATTGAACAAACAGGAATGACTAAATCTGTGGCTTCTAGGATTATTCGAGAAGGTAAACAGGAAATGGTTAAAAAAGGCTATCCTTTTTACAATAATAAGAGATTAAATTTTTGCCCTTTAGAAGTAGTAAATAAGATGCTTGGGTTGGAATTGAAAGGAAATGAATATCATGCCATTAAGAGTGCATCCTAGAGGAAAAAAATGGGAATATAGAATAAAAGATAGTAAAGGAAATCATGTAGTTAGTAAAGGGGGATTTCTTACCGAAAAAGAGGCTAAAATAGCTGGTAAGGAAGCCGAGCTGGACTATCTAAAAGGTACAAGATTTGATAACAATTCTACAGTATATGAACTTTACCAAAAATGGTATAACTTGGAGATTCTTCCATCTAACAGAAGTGTTCAAACTAAAATAAAGT
>NZ_JBFAYB010000216.1:0-2630 GCF_040681075.1 Streptomyces sp. NPDC051907
GGGCCGGTGACCCGGAAGTCGACGCCGCCCTCGATCTGTCGAGCGAGGCTGGCCTGCGCCGCCAGGAAGTCCTCTGTCCGGTCATGGGGCACCAGCAGCGACAGATTCAGGAAGTCGGGGCTGGAGGGCGGATGGGCAACGTGCTCTCGGCCATAGGGAATCAGCGCTTCGAGGAGTCCCGCTGCCAGCGAATCCTGGCGTTCCTGAACTTCGCGGGCGACCAGTTCCCCGAGCGCGAGGGGCAGCTGCGGATCCTGATCGCCGGAGCGGATCTGCTCGTTGAGCTCCCCCGCCTTGGGGGAATCCTGCAGGATCTGGCGCAGCAGCTCGTCCTCGTCCGCCTGGGACGCCCTCACGTGGAACTCGGCGCAGCCGTCGAGTCGCTCGAGCGTGGCGGTGTAGCTGTCCGTGCCCGCTTCCAGGGCCTGCTGGACGGCCTGATCGTCGGAGGCGAGGTAGCCGAACTGCAGCGGCAGGACCACGGCGTCGGCCATGAGGGACTCCAGCACCGCCTGATGCGCCTGGAGGTCTCTCCGCTTGGGCCGGACCTCTTCGGAGATGTCGCTGACCACTGCGCACAGGGGGCCGGCGGTGACCGTGCGCACGGGTGAGGGGTCGGAGCCCACCGCGGTCAGGCCGTCGAGGCGCTGAGGGTGGTCCTTAGCGGTGATCGCGTACACATAGAGCGCCATCGGTTACTCCTTCTCCCGGCGGGCCGGGCGCCGGGCGGGACGCCGCTTCCTGGGGGGAGCCTCTTCCTCGGCCTCTTCTTCCTCCGGTTCCTCTTCCTCCTGCTTGGAACGGCCGGTCACGGATTCGGTCACAGCGTCGACCGCCCCGCTCAGCGCACCCTTGGCTTTGCCGTGGGATCCGCCTTCCATCATTTCTCCGACGACCTCGGGGAGCTGGGCAGGCGCCTTCCGGCCTGCTTCCAGATCGAGCCGGTTGCATGCTTCGGCGAAACGCAGGTAGGTGTCGACGCTGGCCACCACGATGCGGGCGTCGATCTTGATGAGCTCGATGCCCACTACCGAGATACGGATGAAAATGTCGATGACGAGACCGCGGTCGAGAATGAGCTCCAACACGTCGTAGAGGCTGCTGCCGCCCGTGCCGCCTCCGCCTCTGCTCACGCTGCCGCCGCTCTGCGGCACCATGGTCATGGCGCCTCCTTTCCAGGACGGCCTGTCTTCAGGTCGGCCGGTCGATCGTGCCTCGGCTGTACCGGCGGGTCCGTTCGTAGGAGACCAGCTGCCCCTCCGGATCCAGGGCGACCTTGTAGCTGGCCATCACGCTGGTCGTGTCGGGGATGCGTTCCAGTTCCACCACTTCCACCTGAGCCTCCCAGCCGTCCTCGGTCGGCTTGAGCGACGAGACGGAGTCCGGGGCCCTGCCGAGCAGTTCGGCCAGTTGACCCGCTGCGGAGCGCATCGCGGCAGCCGCGTTGGGAACCCCTGCCTTCCGCTTGGCGGAAGCGCGGCGTGCCGGCGGCTGCTCCTGTTCCTCGGCGTCCTCGGGTGGGCGGTGACGGACTCTCCGCGGACGTGCCGGTTCTGCTGCGGCCATGTGTTCACTCCACTGGGGGACACCTCTCACTGAACCTACAATGTCATGATATAGGGAGATGCGTGTGGCATCGGGGGTAGGTGGCGTACAAGCCGCCTGAGCGGGGCCGTTTTTTCGGCTGCCGGCGATGGGCCGTTACTTCGGCTGCCGGCGCAGAAACAGCTGGCGCAGTCCGTGTACCCGGACGGTATTCCTGGGCAGCGACGTGCAGCCCACAAGCGCCCTGGTGAAGGGATAGCAGCTCATGGAGGACACGACCAAGATGACGCTCGCGGCCGCGGTGGCCGGGGGTTATGTACTGGGGCGCGCGAAGAAGGGCCGTCTCGCATTCACGGTGGCCACGTACCTCGCCGGTCGCCGTTTCGGCCTCGAGCCGGGTCAGCTCCTGACGCAGGGCCTCAGCAAGCTCAAGGAGACGCCCCAGTTCGCTGAAATCACCGACCAGCTACGGGGCGAGGCCCTGGAGGCGGGCAAGAAGGCACTTGGAGCCGCGGCGAATCGCAAGCTCGCCGACCTCGCCGACACCCTCCACCATCGGACTCTCGAACTGACCAGCGGGGAGGACGCGGAAGACGAAGAGGAGCCCTACGAGGACGAGTACGAAGACGAGGAAGAGGAAGAGGAAGAGGAAGGGGAAGAGGAGGGCTACGCGGAGCCGGAGGCCGAGGAAGAGGAGGAGGAAGAAGAAGAGGAGGAGGAAGAAGAGGAAGAGCCGGAGGAAGAGGAAGAGGAGGAAGAAGAGCCCCCGCCCCGCAGGCGCAGCCGGCCGTCGGCCCGCAAGCGCACTGGCTCCGAAGCTCCCGCCCGAAAGACTGCGCGGCGATCGAGCGCCTCGAAATCGACAGCGCCGGCCAAGAAGGCCGCACCGTCCAAGTCCGCTGCCAAGAAGGCGGCGAAGAAGGCACCAGCGAAGAAGGCGCCGGCGAAGAAGTCCGCGGCGCGAGCTCCCGCCCGCAAGACGGCGGCCAAGAAGACCGCGGCGAAGAAGACGGCCGCGAAGAAGACGTCAGGCCGCAAGCCGTCCACGCGGAGGTAGGTCATGGCACAGTCAGAACGCGGCAGCG
>NZ_JBFAYB010000217.1:0-2619 GCF_040681075.1 Streptomyces sp. NPDC051907
GGGGGCCCGGCCGGGCGGGCCGGCCCCCGCCGACTGGTCAAGCCCCGCCGACTGCTCAGGACTCTTCGAAGTAGGCGTCCAGGACGGCGTCCAGCTCCGCTTCCCAGGTCTTGAGGCTGCTCCTGGCCGGCGCGTCGACCTCGGCGTCGAACCAGCGGCGCGTCGTCATATACACGGTGACGGTGAATCGGCGGCCGAAGCGGGCGGGCTTGATCTCGACCGCGCCGATCTCGTCCCACCGGAAGTCGGCTTCCTGGTCGTCGAGCCGGAACCGGATGCCCTCGCGTCCCGCCCGGATCGAACCGCGGCGGTCCTCGACCTCGAAGACAGGTCCGTCCACCTCCTCTTGGGCGTCGCCCGAGGCGGTCGGGTCTTCGGTCGGGGCTTCGGTCGCGTCCTCGGTCACGGAGTCCGCTGATGCCTCGGAGTCCGAAGAGTCGGCGGAGTCCGAGGAGTCCGCGGGGCCGCCGTCGGGCAGGGCGTCCTGGGCGGTGGACTCCTTCTGAGGGGCGTCGCCCTGCGGGGCCGTCTCCTCGGACGCCTGGTCTTCCGTCTGCTCCGAGGCGCCGTCCTGCGGCTTCGCAGGGCCGACTGGGCCCGTGAGGCCCGGAATGTAGGCGGGGTCAGTCCCCACGGCGTGCTCGAGCCGGATGCTGGTGTCTATGCGCTGCTCCACGGCGGTCAGTCTGAACGATGAAGCTGTGCAACACCAATGATCCTCTGCCAGGCGCCGCGAACTCGCCCCTTTCGGCGTGGTCTGCCAGGTCGCCCCGCGGCCTCACACCGCTCCGTCGGCCACGGGGTAGGGCACGAAGGTGCTGCTCTTCTCGTCGATGGCGAGCGGCCTGCCGAGCGGGGGCACCGCGCGCTGCGGGCAGTCGAGGCGCTCGCAGATGCGGCAGCCCATGCCGATGGGCGTGGCCGCGCCCGCGTTGTCGAGGTCGAGCCCGTCGGAGTAGACGAGGCGGGAGGCGTGGCGGATCTCGCAGCCGAGCCCGATGGCGAAGGTCTTGCCGGGCTCGCCCCAGCCGCCGCGGTGCCGGGTGACGGCGCGCGCGGTCCACAGATAGCGCTGCCCGTCGGGCATCGCCGCGATCTGGACATGGATGCGGCCGGGGGCGGCGAACGCCTCGTAGACGTTCCACAGCGGGCAGGTGCCGCCCGCGCGGGAGAAGTGGAAGCCGGTCGCCGACTGGCGCTTGGACATGTTGCCGGCCCGGTCGACGCGGACGAACGAGAAGGGGACGCCGCGCAGCCTCGGCCGCTGAAGGGTGCTGAGGCGGTGGCAGACGGTCTCGTAGCCGAGTCCGAAGTGGTCGGTGAGCCTCTCGACGTCGTAGCGGACTTCCTCCGCGGCTGTGTGGAAGGCCTGGTAGGGCAGGATCAGCGCTGCGGCGAAGTAGTTGGCGATGCCGATACGGGCCAGGGACCAGGTGGTGGAGCCCTCGTCGTAGTCCTCCGACGCGAGACGGGAGAGCTCGTCGTCGTACTCGAGCAGGGCGAGCTGGGTGGCCATCCGGAACGCCTGCTGGCCGGGGCGCAGCCGGCTGGACAGGTGCAGGACGCGGGCGGCGGCGTCGTAGCGGTGCAGTTGGTCGGAGTCGGCGGCCAGGCGCACTCCGTGGCGTTCGGCGAGGCGTGCGGACAGGGAGCGGACGACCTCTCCGGGGCGGATGCCGATGGCTCGGGCGAGGTCCTCCGCGGCGAGGTCGGCGTCGTGGAGGTAGTTCTGCCGCCGGTAGAAGAACTCCCGGATCTGCTCGTGGGACGAGCGGGGCGAGGCGGCGTCGTCGTGGCCGCGGCCGTCGGCCGCCTGGGCCAGCCGCTCGGCGAGGGCCTGGTTGCGCCGCCCGAGGTCGAGCAGGACCGAGGCCACGGCGGGCATGCGCGAGGCGAGGTCGGTGAGGTCGGACGGGGAGACGCGGGCTGTGGCGACCTCGTTCGCCAGCGCCTCTCGCAGGTCGGCGACGAGCCGTGTGGTGTCGCGCTCGGAGAAGAACCCCGGGTCGACGCCGAACGCCTCGGTGAGCCGCAGCAGCACCGGCACGGTCAGGGGGCGGGAGTCGTGCTCCATCTGGTTCAGATAGCTCGGCGATATATCGAGAGCCCGGGCCAGATCGGCCTGGCTCATGCGTCGCTCCTCGCGCAGCCGGCGCAGCCGCGCTCCCGCGTAGGTCTTGCCCACCGCACTCCTCTTCTCGTCGGCGCGGACGCCTCTCCGTACGAGTCGGCGCGCGCCCTCGGCCCGGACCGGCGGCACAGACCGCCGAGGCGGCCTCGCACCCGCTCCGGCCGGTCGCGCGTGGCCGGTCTCGGGGCGAATCCTACGGGGCGATCGGCGCAATCGGGACTTCGCAAAGTTGGCAGATTGCTTGTGGAAGATTCGCAGAAGTTGACAGGCGTCCCTTCTTGATGGCACTGAGTGCCACTGCGAGAGTCGTAGCGCGGCCCGCCGGTCCCGGCGGCCGGAGCGGTGCAACTGGGCCCGACATCATGCCCTGACGTCGGCGATCCCGGCGGCCCTCGCGCCGGCGGCTCGGCGGCATTGCTCACCCTTCGCAGGGCGCCGGGAGGGCGGGCCGCGCCAGCTGACACGACACTGCGTGTCACGCATTCGCA
>NZ_JBFAYB010000218.1:0-2521 GCF_040681075.1 Streptomyces sp. NPDC051907
CGACTACCCCGACCCCACCGGCTACCGGCTCACCCGCGCCTCAATCGCCGGCGGGGCTGAATAGGCGCGCCTCAAACGCCGGAGAAACCCAGCCCGTTGGGGGTCCCCCCGGACGAAGTCTGGGGGAGTTTGAGGACACGCCTATCGGGGGGCGCAGCCCCGGGGCGGGGCTGAACGCGTGCCGTCAGATCCGCGCCAGCACCCGCGTCAGCAGCTCCCCCATCCGCGCCGCCGAGTCGCGGCCCGCCTGGAGGACTTCCTCGTGGTTCAGGGGCTCGCCCGACAGGCCCGCCGCCAGGTTCGTCACCAGGGAGATGCCGAGCACCTCCGCGCCCGCCTCGCGTGCCGCGATGGCCTCGAGGACGGTCGACATGCCGACCAGGTCGCCGCCGAGCACGCGGACCATGTTGATCTCCGCCGGCGTCTCGTAGTGCGGGCCGGGGAACTGGACGTACACGCCCTCCTCGAGCGTCTCGTCCACCTCCTTGCACAGCGCGCGCAGCCGCGGCGAGTACAGGTCCGTCAGGTCCACGAAGTTCGCGCCGATGATCGGCGACGCGGCCGTCAGGTTGATGTGGTCGCTGATCAGCACCGGCTGGCCGGGGCGCATGCCCTCCCGCAGGCCGCCGCAGCCGTTCGTCAGGACGACCGTCTTGCAGCCCGCCGCCACCGCGGTGCGCACGCCGTGCGACACCGCCGCGACGCCGCGGCCCTCGTAGAAGTGCGTACGGCCCAGGAAGACCAGGGCGCGCTTGTTGCCGATGCGGTACGAGCGGACCTTGCCGCCGTGGCCCTCGACCGCCGGCGGCGGGAAGCCCGGCAGCTCGGTGACCGGGAACTCCGCCTCGGGCGCGCCGAGCGCGTCGACGGCCGGCGCCCAGCCGGAGCCCATCACAAGAGCGACGTCGTGGGTCTCGGCGCCGGTCAGCTCGCGCAGTCGCGCGGCGGCCGCGTCAGCGGCGGCGTGGGGGTCGGCGTCAGAGCCGAGGAGGTCCGGATTCACAGATGCGTTCACGCGGACGAGGGTAACCGGTGATTCCCTACGCGCGTAGATGACGCAGCGCACGGTCTTCGGATCGTTGTCTTGTCGTTTCCGACGAAACGCCCGGAGGAGCCCCTAGCAGGGCCGCTTGCGCAGCTCCATCACATAGTCGTGGGGCGCGCCCGCCGACTCCGCCGCGTCCGCGAGCTCGCCCAGATAGCGGGCGGACGGGAGCCCGCCCTCGTACCCGTTCAGGACGTACACCCACGCCGGCTCCTCGCCGTCCAGCGTGTCCACCCGGACCCGCATACGGCGGTAGATGTCCAGGCCGACGCCCTCCCAGCGGTCCATGGAGTCCTCGTCCATGGGCGCGATGTCGTACAGCGCGACGAAGACCTGCGAGCGCGGCGCCTCCACGATCGTGGCCAGCGCCCCCTCCCAGCCCATCTGCTCGCCGCCGAAGGTCAGCCGCCAGCCGTTGAGCCAGCCGGTCCCACGCAGCGGTGAGTGCGGTGCGCGGCGGGTCATCAGCCGCGCGTCGAGGTTGCCGGCGTACGCGGCGTAGAGCGACATGAGATCGAGGGTACGGGAGGGGCCGCAGAGACGGTCCCATCGGAGGACCGGTCCCCCTCGTGGCCGAAAGGCGTCGTCGCTGCGTGCGGCCGTATGGAGCCCCGGGGACGGAGGCACTTGAACCGTGCGGGACAATGGAGTACGTACTGCATTCCCCCGGGGCACCCCCCGGACCCCCGGTCGGGCGGGCAGGCGGGCCGGGATTGACAATGCGAGGCGGACTTTTTCGTGACCCGGATCGTGATCATCGGCGGCGGACCCGGCGGTTATGAGGCGGCCCTGGTGGGCGCCCAGCTCGGCGCGGAGGTGACCGTCGTCGACTGCGACGGTCTCGGCGGAGCGTCGGTGCTGACCGACTGCGTGCCGTCGAAGACTCTGATCGCCACGGCCGAGGTCATGACGACCTTCGACTCCTCCTACGAGGAGCTGGGCATCATCGTGGCCGACGACACCCCGCACATCGAGCAGGCCGCCCGCGTCGTCGGCGTCGACCTCGGCAAGGTCAACCGCCGCGTGAAGCGGCTCGCCCTCGCCCAGTCCCACGACATCACCGCCTCCGTCACCCGGGCCGGCGCGCGCGTCATGCGCGGCCGCGGCCGGCTGGAGGGGCAGCAGGCGATGGACGGCTCCCGCAGGGTCGTCGTGCGCGCCGCGGACGGCACGGAGGAGACGCTCACCGCGGACGCCGTGCTGATCGCGACCGGCGGCCACCCGCGCGAGATCCCCGACGCGCTCCCCGACGGAGAGCGCATTCTGAACTGGACCCAGGTCTACGACCTGACCGAGCTCCCAGAGGAGCTCATCGTGGTCGGCTCCGGCGTCACCGGCGCCGAGTTCGCCGGCGCGTACCAGGCCCTCGGCTCCCGCGTCACCCTCGTCTCCTCCCGCGACCGCGTGCTGCCCGGCGAGGACCCGGACGCCGCCGCCGTCCTCGAGGACGTCTTCCGCCGGCGCGGCATGAACGTC
>NZ_JBFAYB010000219.1:0-2437 GCF_040681075.1 Streptomyces sp. NPDC051907
CCGGTACCCGCTACGGGGTACCGGCGCGCCCGGCTCACTGCGCCTCCTGTCCGTTGAAGCGGTCCAGGAGGGCGGCGACCCGGTCCTGGAGCCACGGCGGGGCGACGGGCGGCGTGTCCAGGGGCGGGATGTAGACGACGGTGCCCTTGCGCCGGGTGCGCCCGCTGCCGTCCTTGCGCAGCCAGTAGCCGTGGAGCACGACCGAGCCCAGAGCCCAGCGGCCGTTGGTCATGTAGAGGGTGATCTGGCCTCCGTCCACGGAGAGGTAGGCCCCCTCCGCGCTGGAGGGGACGGGCTCGCCCCCGGCGACGGCGAACGACATGCGGGCGTCGCCTTCGCGCAGCTCCCACGTGTTGGGCAGGCGGGCCTGCTCTGCGTCGCTCATCGCCCGCCCCTGCGGGCGCTCTCGGCCAGGACCGCCGTCAGGAACAGCAGGCACTCGTCCCACACCTGGCCGCGCTCGTAGTCGTCCAGGCCGAACAGCAGACCGGCCACCAGGTCGGGGTTCCAGTTGGCGGCCGGGCGGCCGTCCGGCCCGGCGATGGTCTCCACGGGGATGTCCGCGAGGAGGGACAGCAGTGGCCCCCTCAGCCGCTCGGCGGGGGTCTTCATCACCTGGGCCGCCACGGATTCGGCGGTGCCGCCGGGGGTCAGGCGCAGGGCGTGGAGGCTGATGGCGCACCACATGAGGAAGAGGGCGAACGCCTGGTGGACGTCGCCCACGGTGCCCTTGACGGCGTCGCGGTCCCGGTCCAGGCACGGAATGCACCTGTCCCACGAGGCGGCCAGGGCCTGGGAGAGCTTGACCGCCCCGGTCAGCGGCGGGAGGGTGGTCAGCGCGTGGGGCGGGAGCTCGTGGGCGTGGGCGCCGCCGGTCATCGCTCGCCCCCGAGGACGGTCCGGATGATCTCGGGCAGCTCGGCGTTGATGGCGGCGGCCACCGCCTCGACGGATGCCAGGGCCTCCTCCACCAGCTCCGGGCCGGTGAGGGCGGTGGGCTGGAGCAGGCTCCAGGCGGGGATGTGGCGGATCTCCGCAGACGCGGTGACGAGCGGCTGGCCGAGCTTCACCATGGGCTGCTGGAGGTAGTCGTAGCCGTTGTCGCTCCACATGGCGTACCGCTCCCAGTCGCCGTACGTGTAGGGGATGCGGGCGGCCAACTGGCTGTGCGTGAGCGGGAGCGTGACCACGACGGCGAGGTTGTCGCCCTCCTCGGTGCGCTCCAAGTCCACCTTGGCCAGGTCGGGCCGCCAGTCCACCAGGCCGGGCGACATGACCGGCGGGCTGGCCACGTACCACGCCTGCCGGGCGAACGAGATGGGGTCGAGCGGGGCGTTGTCCTCGAAGTGGTCCTTGAAGGACTCCTCTCGCGCGCCGACGTACGAGCCGTAGCGGGAGTGGCCGTCGCTGGCCCGCTCCTTGTCGCCGGTCCGGTCTACGTGGACGATCTTGCCTTGATGCCAGAACGGCACGGTAGTTCTCCCTGTGGTGCGTTCCTCCCGGCCGGGCGGCCGGGCGGTGGTTCAGTTGTCCCGGCCTTGGAGGGCGTGCTCCACCCGGCCGACGGCCGTGAGGCCGAGGCCCTCTATGAAGCGGAGCCGCTCCCTGGACAGGACGCGGAGCTGGGCCCAGGTGGTCACGCCCTCCGACGCCAGCTTGTTGACCGTCCGGTGGCCTAGCTGGTCGTGGCCCATGGCGTCGGAGAACTCGGAGTAGAAGGAGCAGCGGTAGCACCCCCTGTGGGATGCGGGGGCGCAGGCCGGGCAGAGGGGGACGGACTTCCTGATGGACCAGCCTGCACCCCTGGCCGCAAGCTCGGCCGCGCTCAGGCTGCGGCCGGTGCGCTGGAGCTGGGCCGAGCACGCGCCGTCCTGGCCGTCGCACTGGATGGTGATGATGACAGGCACGCCGGTCCTCTCTGGGGCTTGGCCCCCAGCCGGGAGGTCAGTCGCCACGCCTGGTCTCCTCGGCCTTCTTGGAGTCGATGGCCGCCAGCAGGCGGCGCTGCTCTTTGAACGGAAGCTGGATCAGGTTGGCTGCGGGGTGGCGGCAGCGGGTGCGCATCGGCCGCCCCTTGAGCTGGGCGACGGCGATGCGGACATGCGCGCCGCACCGCAGGCACTTGACGTGCCAGCGGTTGGCGAAGGTGCGGGGGTAAGGGCCGACCGGCTCGTAGTGTTGCGCGGCCAGGACCTTGCGGCCTTCCTCCTCTGAGCCGCCGAACTGGATGCGCTGGGCCACGGCGGGCTCCTCTCTGGCGGGCTGGGCCCCCAGCCGGGGGCGGATCTGTGCGGGCGGGTTAGGCGGGGTAGGCCTTCTTCGGCGGGTGCAGCACCGTGCCCGGCACGTGTCCGGGCATCGGGCCGTCGTCCGGGTTGGGGGCCTTGGGGCACTCGGGGTCATCGCCCCCGAGCAGGTTGCCCCTGGTCCAGGCGGC
>NZ_JBFAYB010000220.1:0-2391 GCF_040681075.1 Streptomyces sp. NPDC051907
CGCGCACCGCGCGCCGCCGGCCAGCGCCGCCCCGGCTCGGCCCGCCACAAGGCGGAGACCGTCCGCAAGCGCCGCATCACGCTGGGCGTGGCGGGCCTGGTCCTGGCGGCGGGCCTCGCGGTCGGCGGCTGGCTCGCCCTGAGCGAGGGCGACGGGGAGTCCCCGCCCCGGGACTCCAAGCACTCGGCGCCCTCGGAGCCCTGACCGAGGCGGCCTCCGGCGGCGGCGCCGGACCGTCGGCGGTCCGGCACCGCCGTCGGCGGGCCGCACCTCGCCGCCGACGGTTCGTACGAGACCGGGTTCGCCGTGCGGGCGCTGGGCGGCGAGGCCCCTTGGCGCCGGGCCAGCACGGTTCCGCTCGCCCAGCCGTTACGCTGGACCCGTGGCAGTCGTCGATGTATCCGAAGAGCTGAAATCCCTCTCCTCGACCATGGGGTCGATCGAGGCCGTCCTGGACCTCGACACGATGAGGGCAGATATTGCCGTGCTCGAGGAGCAGGCCGCGGCCCCGTCCCTGTGGGACGACCCGGAGGCGGCGCAGAAGATCACGAGCAAGCTTTCGCACCTGCAGGCCGAGCTCCGCAAGACCGAGGCCCTGCGCGGCCGGATCGACGACCTGGGCGTGCTCTTCGAGCTCGCCGAGTCCGAGGACGACCCGGACGCCCTGGCCGAGGCCGAGTCCGAGCTCGTCGAGGTCCGCAAGGCGCTGGACGAGATGGAAGTCCGCACGCTGCTGTCCGGCGAGTACGACGAGCGCGCGGCGCTGGTCAACATCCGCGCCGAGGCCGGCGGCGTCGACGCCTCCGACTTCGCCGAGCGGCTGCAGCGCATGTACATGCGCTGGGCCGAGCGCCATGGCTACTCCACGGAGATCTACGAGACGTCGTACGCGGAAGAGGCCGGCATCAAGTCGACCACCTTCGTCGTCAAGGCGCCGTACGCCTACGGCACGCTCTCCGTCGAGCAGGGCACCCACCGCCTCGTGCGCATCTCGCCCTTCGACAACCAGGGCCGCCGCCAGACGTCCTTCGCGGGCGTCGAGGTGCTGCCGGTCGTCGAGCAGAGCGACCACGTCGAGATCGACGAGACCGAGCTGCGCGTGGACGTCTACCGCGCCTCCGGCCCCGGCGGACAGGGCGTCAACACCACCGACTCCGCGGTCCGGATCACGCACATCCCGACCGGCATCGTGGTCTCCTGCCAGAACGAGCGCTCCCAGATCCAGAACAAGGCGAGCGCGATGAACGTCCTGCAGGCCAAGCTCCTCGAGCGGCGCCGTCAGGAGGAGCAGGCCAAGATGGACGCCCTCAAGGGCGACGGCGGCAACTCCTGGGGAAACCAGATGCGTTCGTACGTCCTGCACCCGTACCAGATGGTCAAGGACCTGCGTACGGACTTCGAAGTGGGCAGCCCCCAGGCGGTGCTCGACGGCGAGATCGACGGCTTCCTCGAGGCCGGCATTCGCTGGCGCAAGCAGCAGGAGAAGTAACAGAGCGCTTTGTCGACAAGGGAACTGCCGCCTCTGAGGCGGCAGTTCCCTTTTATGTCACAGTTGCATCCCCGCAGGTCAGGCAACTGACGCTATATCGGACATCGCACGCGCAACCGCCTTGACGCTTGTACGAAAACTGGGAAAGCTGACGCGCGGCATGCGTATTTCTGGGGCGCATGTGAACGGGGGAGGTTGTCACACCCCCCGGCGAAGCTGCCCCGGGCGCTGCTCCATTGACAAGATAGCTACTGGGGGTAGCAGCCAGATGACGAAGAAGACGCGTATCCGCGTCGCGCGAATTGCTGCCGGTGCGGTCATCGCAGCCGGTGCGTCCCTGACCGCCGCCGGCGCCGCTTCGGCCGTCGGCGTCGGCATCGATGTGGGTCCGCTCGAGGTCTCGGCCAAGGCTGAAAAGAACAAGATCGACGCCGGCATCGGCATCGACGAGGACCCGGCGCCGACGGTCACGCCGCCGCTCCCGACGGTGATCCCGGACCCGACGCCGACGGTTCCGACGACTCCGCCGACCGAGCCGACCGGCAAGCCGACTGAGCCGACGGGCAAGCCCACGGAGCCGACCGGCAAGCCGACGGACAAGCCCACCGGCAAGCCGACGGACAAGCCCACCGGCAAGCCCTCGGACAAGCCGACCGGCAAGCCCTCGGACCCGACCGAGGACCCGGACCCGAAGCCCACCAGCCCGGGCGAGGACGGTGACGACGGCGACGCCGGCACCTGCACCGTCGACCTCGACGGCGCCGAGTGCGCGGACAACACCGACACCGACAGCGCCGGCTCCAAGCCGGTCGAGCAGGGCAAGGCCAAGGAGGAGCTGGCGGAGACCGGCGCCGCCGAGACCACCTTCCTGCTCATCGGCGCCGCGACGATGATCGCCGGCG
>NZ_JBFAYB010000221.1:0-2318 GCF_040681075.1 Streptomyces sp. NPDC051907
CGTCTCCTCGTCGATCAAACAAAACATATCCCAAATAAATCATCACCAAAACAAGTATGAATGAAATGATATTACTTAAAATAGGAACATTTAAAAATCTTAATGGAATACTTCCAATAACCCCAACGAGAAGACCAAGAACAATCCCAATAATATTGAAGACCATTTTTGACATATTCATTTTGGAAATTCTAGAATCTATTTTTTTCAACCCATTAAGCATTGAACCGGCAAATATAAATGAAAGAATAATAAAAATAATTGCACCAATCACACCGTCAACAGCTTCGTTCTGCAAAATCCCTGTGTCCCAACCAAATACCTTTAAAATTGATGGTACAACAGCAACACCTAGCGATGCTCCGATGACAGTCATAACAAGATGAATAATCCAACGACGCATATCTTTTCCTCCTTTTAGAAAATAGATAGGCTTACAAGAAAGCCCTGTGTCAATTATACCACACGCTCCTTTAATATTGCTTATCCAAACACAAGAAATCTATTTAATTTCTCATGCTATATTTATTATTTTATAACTTATATCCCTTATTAGCGATCATTTAATTTTTTACGCAAATTGCAAGTCCAAGTTAGCCAGCCAAGCTCATCTCATATGAACTCTTATAGTTGAACATTTTTCTTGGATAATGGTTCATCCAATACTCGATAGCGGCGACTTCTTCAGGGGTCGTCTTTGTTGTGCCTTTTGGCAGATGCCTACGAATCATTCGGTTATGGTTTTCATTCGTCCCTCGCTCAAAGCTCGCGTAGGCGTGTGCATAGTAAACTGGACAGCTTACGTCCTCAGAGAGCCTTGCAAATTCATGGCCATTGTCAGGGGTAATGGATTTGAAGTCATAACTTTTTTGAAGTTCCACCAGCTCATCATTGACCGCCTGTGCTGTTTTCCCATCAATCAAGCGAATGATCTCCGTGCGGTATTTTCGCTCTGTGAGCGTCAAAAGCACCTTGTTCTTAGCTCTCGTAAGAATGACCGTGTCAATCTCGTAATGCCCCACTTCTAAGCGATTGTTAATGAACTCAGGCCGTTCTTCAATAGACTTGCCAAAAGGATGCTTTGGCGCACGAGGTTTGATTTTCTTTGCCGCCTTATACTGCGGATAGAAAAGATGATGACGCTTGGCTTCTAACCAGCCCCAGTTGACCCAATTGTAGAGGCTGCTCAGAGAAACTCCTTTTAGAGCCTGATGAATGACTTCCAAAGAGTCCTTGTCTTCTTTAAGACGTGTACTCACATAACAATCAATCTCAGTCGTGAGTTTACTCGGACGAACACTGTGAGCCCTCAATCCTTCATAATTTTCTTGAGCCTTTTTAGCAGAGTATTTTACCTTCCGCTTGAGCTGGATTTCCCCTCGCTTCATCTCTCTGTCAATCGTCCCATGAGCTTTATTCAATAAGCGCGCAATCTCACGGTTGCTCAGTCCTTCTTTATTGTGCCAACGTTCAATGTTTAAACGGTCTTGATTGGTCAGGTGTTTCCCTTTGCTCTGGCTTGTGATAGAATAGTCTTGCATCTGAATTTCCTTTTTATACTATTTGGTCGAACTTCTAGTATAAGAGATTCAGATGTTTTTTGCTTGACTCAAGGTGGCTAACTTCATTTTACAATTTGCGATTAATTATTAAATTTAAAAAAATAAAAAAATAGGAGAGAAAAAATGGCAAAACGTATTATTGGTACAACACCAAAAGAAGATGGTTTTCGGATGCCTGGTGAATTTGAAGCTCAAGATCAAATTTTTATGATCTGGCCCGAACGTCCAGATAACTGGCGTGATGGAGCAAAACCTGTTCAGATTGCCTTTACTAATGTTGCTAAAGCAATTAGTAGATTTACACCAGTAACAATGTTAGTTTCACAATCCCAATATCAAAATGCTCGTTATCAATTACCCGCTGATGTGCGTGTGCTTGAAGTTTCTAACAACGACTCTTGGGTTCGTGACTGTGGGCCAAGTTTTGTAATTAATGATAAGGGCGAACTTCGAGCAAATGACTGGACTTTTAACGCTTGGGGTGGACTTGTTGATGGTCTATATTTTCCTTGGGATCAAGATGATCTAGTGGCACAAAAAGTTTGTGAATTAGAACGTGTTGACTCTTATCGGACAGATGATTTTGTTCTTGAAGGAGGTTCATTCCATGTTGACGGTCAAGGAACAGTTTTGACTACTGAAATGTGCCTTTTATCTGAAGGACGCAATCCTCACATGAGCAAAGAGGACATTGAAAATAAACTTAAAGAACATTTGAATGCTGAAAAAATTCTTTGGCTTGGGGATGGAATTGAC
>NZ_JBFAYB010000222.1:0-2181 GCF_040681075.1 Streptomyces sp. NPDC051907
GCCAGCAGATCGCCATGCACGAGGACCGAACCGTGGCCGGCACCGCAGTCATCCTGGAGGTTCATCGCCCTGCCACCGCCATGCCCGCGGGATGATGTGACTGGCGCACAGCCTCCCTGCTGGTGCACGTATCTCCGTACTTGGTGGAGCACTCACAGGAGTACGCCGACAGGGGTGGAGTTTGCGGGCGTTGTCGAGGGCCTTGGGGTCGGTGACGGTGACGGTCGCGCCGAGGTCGTGGAGGGCCTGGGCGACGGCGAGGGCGGGCGAGTCGCGGATGTCGTCGGTCTCGGGCTTGAAGGCGGTGCCCCAGACGGTGATCCGCTTGCCCCGCAGGTCGGTGCCGAGCTCTTCGCGGGCGAGGTCGATGACGCGCTGACGGCGGCGGGCGTTGACGGCGCCGGCTTCGCGGAGGATGCCGACAGCCTCGCCGGCACCGGGGTCGTCGGCGCGGGTGTGAAGCCGCGGAGGTCCTTGGGCAGGCAGCCGCCGCCGAAGCCGAGTCCGGGCCGCATTCCGCGGCGGCCGATGCGGTGGTCGTGGCCGAGGATGTCGGCGAGCTCGGCGACGTTGGCGCCGGTGTTCTCGCAGACCTCGGCCTTGGCGTTGATGAAGGAGATCTTGGTGGCGAGGAAGGAGTTCGCGGCACCCTTGGCAAGCTCGGCGGTAGCCCAGTCGGTGACGATCGTCGGCGTCCCGGACTCGATGATCTTCTCAAACGCCCGCCGCAGCAGGGCCTCGGCCCAGGAGTGCTCGGTGCTGAGGCCGAGGACGAGCCTGTCCGCGCGGAGGGTGTCCTCGACGGCGAAAGACTCGCGCAGGAACTCCGGGTTCCAGGCGACTTCGATGAGGTCCCCGGCGGGGGCGTGTTCGCGCAGGAGTTCGGCGACTCGGGGTGCGGTGCCGACGGGGACGGTGGACTTGACCGCGACGACGGCCGAGCGGGTCAGGCCGGGGGCCAGGCGGGTGACGGCGTCGAAGAGGTGGGTGAGGTCGTAGGCTTCGGTGCCGGGCTGCTGCGGGGTGCCGACGCCGATGAAGTGCAGGTCGGCGAACTCGGCGGCCTCCTGGTAGGAGGCGGTGAACGCTGCGCCCGGTGCGCCGAAAATAAGGTCGTGGACCGGTTCATCCAAACCATGGAGCGCAATAACGCTGGCCTTGCGACTCAGGCCAACGCGTATGACAAGCTGAAGGCGATTCTTCTCGACGCCCACAGGCTAGGCATCTTCGGAGAGAACCCGCTGGAAGGGGTCAAGCCTCCTCAGTATGACCCTGAGCGTGCTGTCATTCCCTCTGTGGTGCAACTCCAAGGGATCCGCACCGCCGGCGACGACACCTTCCGTTTGATAGCGGATCTCATGAGTGGGTGCGGGATGCGCAATGGAGAGGCGGCGGCGGTGAGCGTAAACAAAATCGTTGCCGATGACGTGTACCGCATCACCGAGCAGGTGAACCAAACCACCAGGCAATACGGGCGACTCAAGCACCGCAAGGCGGGCGAGTACCGTGACGTGCCGCTGCCTGCCCGGATCAAGGAAACTATCGAGTGGTACGCGGACAAGCATGGAACCGTGGATGGCTACCTTCTCAGGCATCCGGCGGATCCCGCGAAGGCGTTCCCGTACTACTACCTCTCGAACCAGTGGCAGAGGGTCAAGAGGGCCGGGGAGACAGATATACCTGAGGGGATGGTTATGTACGGGTTCCGTCATTTCTTCGCCTCGAACTGTCTGTCCAACCGCATCCCGATCACCGATGTGGCTGAGTGGATGGGGCACAAGAGCATCGACGTGACGTTCAAGATTTACCGTCACCTCATGCCCGGCTCGATAGGCGTGGCGGCCAAGCTCCTGGACGTCGGTCTGACCGCCTGAGATGTGGCGGCGCTGCTGCCGCACCAAGGCCCCCCGCGGAACCATCCTGTCGCGATGCTGACCTTTTGCTGACCCCTCGCGGACTCAGGCGCGTTTGACCTGCGGAAACGCCGAAAGTGTGTGAGATGTGGTGGAACTTCATCGGGCGTTCGCACGAGGAGATCGCGCGGGCGCGCGACGACTGGGCGACCGGCTCCCGCTTCGGCGAGGTGAAGGGCTACGACGGCGGCCCGCTGCCCGCCCCGGCGCTCCCGCCGGTGGCGCTGAAGCCGCGGGGGCGGGTGCGCTGACCTGGGGTGTTGTTCGC
>NZ_JBFAYB010000223.1:0-2166 GCF_040681075.1 Streptomyces sp. NPDC051907
GACGTTGGCTCCGTGGTTGGCGCCGGGGGCCGTGTACACATAGCTGTCACGGCTGCCCTTGCCGACGGCGGACCCCAGCACAGCAGAGATCCACTGCAACGAAGGGGAAGCCATGACAGCGACGACCGACGGCAGCGCCCAGGGCGTGGGGCCCCGGGCAGCCGCGGCCACACAGGTCCCCGGCGCTCTCGTCGCCCAGAGCGCCGGAGCGAGCGACGTACAGGGGGCGGCGCGAGCGGCCGCGGCACGCTCGATCGAGCATCTGCTGAGCCGCCAGGACGCCCAGGGCTGGTGGAAGGGCGACCTCGAGACCAATGTGACCATGGACGCGGAGGATCTCCTCCTGCGCCAGTTCCTCGGCATCCAGGACGAGCGGACCACCCGTGCGGCGGGCCTGTTCATCCGGGGCGAGCAGGGCGAGGACGGATCCTGGGCCACCTTCTACGGCGGACCCGGCGACGTCTCCGCCACCGTCGAGGCGTACGTCGCCCTGCGGCTGGCCGGGGACCTGCCGGACCAGGCGCACATGGCGCGCGCCTCCGCCTGGATCCGCGAGCGCGGCGGCATCGCCGCCAGCCGTGTCTTCACCCGGATCTGGCTGGCGCTCTTCGGCTGGTGGAAGTGGGACGACCTGCCGCAGCTGCCGCCCGAGCTGATCTTCCTGCCCAAGTGGTTCCCGCTGAACATCTACGACTTCGGCTGCTGGGCCCGGCAGACGATCGTGCCGCTCACCGTCGTCTCCGCCAAGCGGCCGGTGCGGCCCGCGCCGTTCGCCCTCGACGAGCTGCACGCCGACGCCCGCAACCCCAGCCCGCACAGGCCGCTTGCTCCCGCCGCCAGCTGGGACGGGTTCTTCCAGCGCGCGGACCTGGCGCTGCACGCGTACCACAAGGTCGCGCCGCGAGGTCTGCGCCGCGTCGCGATGAACGCCGCCGCCCGCTGGATCGTCGAGCGGCAGGAGAACGACGGCTGCTGGGGCGGGATCCAGCCGCCCGCCGTGTACTCCGTCATCGCCCTCCATCTGCTCGGCTACGACCTCGGTCACCCCGTCATGCGGGCCGGTCTCGAGTCGCTCGACCGGTTCGCGGTGTGGCGCGAGGACGGCGCGCGCATGATCGAGGCCTGTCAGTCGCCGGTCTGGGACACCTGCCTCGCCGTCATCGCGCTCGCCGACGCGGGCCTGCCCGCGGACCACCCCGCCCTGGTCAAGGCCGCCGACTGGATGCTGGACGAGGAGATCACCCGGCGGGGCGACTGGGCGGTGCGCCGGCCCGAACTCGCCCCGAGCGGCTGGGCGTTCGAGTTCCACAACGACACCTACCCCGATATCGACGACACCGCCGAGGTCATCCTGGCCCTGCGGCGGATCAGCCACCCCGACCCCCGGCGGGTCGACGCCGCCGTCGCGCGGGCCGGCCGCTGGACGATGGGGATGCAGTCCAAGAACGGGGCCTGGGGCGCGTTCGACGCCGACAACACCAGCCCGCTCCCCAACCGGCTGCCGTTCTGCGACTTCGGCGAGGTCGTCGACCCGCCGTCGGCGGACGTCACCGCACACGTCGTGGAGATGCTCGCCCACGAGGGCGGGGCAGGCCACCCCCGTACCCGCAAGGCCGTTCAGTGGCTGCTCGCCGAGCAGGAGCCGAGCGGCGCGTGGTTCGGGCGCTGGGGCGTCAACTACGTCTACGGGACGGGGTCGGTGGTCCCCGCGCTGGTCGCGGCCGGGCTGCCGGCATCGCACCCCGCGATCCGGCGCGCGGTGCGCTGGCTGGAGTCCGTCCAGAGAGACGACGGCGGATGGGGCGAGGACCTGCGCTCCTACCGCGAGGAGCAGTGGATCGGCCGCGGAGTGTCCACCGCCTCCCAGACGGCGTGGGCGCTGCTCGCGCTCCTGGCGGCGGGGGAGCGCGAGGGCAAGGCCGCGGAGCGGGGAGTCGCCTGGCTCGCCGAGACCCAGCAGGAGGACGGGTCCTGGGACGAGCCGCACTTCACCGGCACCGGCTTCCCCTGGGACTTCTCCATCAACTACCACCTCTACCGGCAGGTCTTCCCGCTGACGGCGCTGGGCCGGTATCTGCACGGCGAGCCGTTCGCCCGCCGTGCGGCCCGGCGCGCGGGCGCGGGCGCGGGCGCGCGCGAGGGGGGCTGATGGAGGCCTCCCCGGCG
>NZ_JBFAYB010000224.1:0-2117 GCF_040681075.1 Streptomyces sp. NPDC051907
TAGTCCAGCCATGGCCGCCCCCTCCCCCGCAGTCCGCCCAGGGCCAGGCCGACGCCCTCCCCCCGGGCCTCGCCCCCGCCCCGGCGGCGGCGCCCCCGGCGCCGCCGCCGGGAGCCGGTCACGCGTCCTGGCCGGTCTTGATCGGGGTCCGCCCGGCGACCAGGTCCTTGAGGCCCTTGAGCGCCTTGAACTTCGGCAGGCGGGTGGCCGCGACCAGGATGTCCTCGCCGTTGTGGGGGCTGCGCATGATGCGCTCCTCGCGCTCCTGGGCGGAGAACGTGCCGAAGTTCTGGAGCTGGACCTTCCCGCCCTGGGCGACGGTCTCGCCGACGATGGCGAGCGCCGCCTCGATCACGTCGCGCGCGCTGTCCTGCGTGTTGCCGGAGCGCTGGGCGGCGCGGCGGATGAGCTCGTTCTTGCTGATGGTCGTCATTGCCAGTCCTTCATCTCTTCTGCGATCTCCGCCGCCCGGCGGGCGGCGGCTTCCTTCTCTTCCTGCTCCCGGGCCAGGAGCGCGAGCCCCTTGGCGTAGGTCTGCGCGGCCTGCATGCCGAGGGCCACGTGCCGCCCGAAGACGAACCGCGTGGGCTCGCCGCCGCCGCCCGGCGAGCTGGGGTACAGGAGTCCCTGCTCGCCGGTGACGCGCTCGTAGTGCGCGGCGTCCCGCTTGATCCCCTGGTACCGGGGGTCCTCGATCAGCAGCACGTGTGCCTCCTCAGTAGTTCTCGCGGCGGACGCCGCGCCCGTGCGGGTGCCAGCGCTGGTCGTAGATCTCCGGCCCGTCTGGGTCGTCTGGGTCCTCGTCCTCTCGGGGCTCGTGGATCCAGACGTCCAGGTAGCAGGTGCGGTCGCCGTCGGGCCACTCGCTGCGCTGGACGGGCTGGCCGACGTAGTACACGTCGCCCGCGCGGCTGCGGGCGCGCTCGTTCAGGGCGTCCTCGGCGGCCTCGACGGAGGGGAACTCCTCGATGCCGTCGGGGTAGCCGCTCTGGGGTCCGTGGTCGTTCTGGCGGAACACGCCCCGCAGGACCTGCCCGTCGCCGAGCACCAGGCGCTCAGCCATCGGCCTGGCCGCCGGAGTCCGGGTCCCGGCGGCAGGCGTCCGGGGAGACGTGCCCGCACAGGCTGGTGGCCCAGAGGAACAGGGAGCCGAGGTTGACGTGGGCCACGGGCTTCCCGGCGTGGTGCAGCGTCACGTAGATCTCCGCGTGCCCGGGGGTGGGCCGGGGGTCGGGGATGCCCGCCATGACGCCGGTGTCCCCGTCGACCATGGTGACGTCGCCCAGGGGCCAGAACCCGGCCGTGTCGAAGTGGACGCCGTGGACGGTGGCGGTGATCTCCTGCTCGTCGGGCTCGTGCCAGTCGCCTGCCGCCAGGTCGCGGGCCAGGGCGATCAGCTCCTCGCGGGTGCGGATGCGGAGGATCGGTTCGGTCATTCGGATGGTCTCCCGTCTTGCCGTGTGTGATCAAACTAGCGCACCAAATAGGCGGGCGCAAATCTTGTGTTACCCGGTCGGGTGGGTCAGTCCTCCAGCGGGGGGAGTGCGCGATAGTCGGCGTCGGTCAGCTCGCCGTTCTCGGGGTCCACGAGCGTGACCAGGCCGGTCGCGCTCATCCACCGGACGGCGATGCTGGCTCCGGACTGGGGGTGCTGCTCCCAGCCACGGCACATCGCGCCGGGCAGGCCCCTGTCGTTGTGGACCAGAGTGTCGTGACAGGTGACGTGCGCCTCGTTCTTCACGCACGTCTCGACCATCTGCTTCACGCGCCCCTGCTGGAGGTGCATGAGGTTGCCCGGCCGGAAGATGCACGTGTCGCACCGGCGGGCGCACAGCCGGACGCGGCCGGTGGCCGGGTCCGCGATGTCCGTCCGCAGCTCGTCGTCGTCCTGCTCGTCGGGGTCGTCCCAGAATCCGCTCATGGGTCAGAAGTCTCGGGGGTCGGACTGGGCGGGGATGGTCGGGGTCGGGTTCTCGGGGGAGCGGCGGGGGCCGGGGATGAAGTGGCGGGGGATGACCGGCTGGTTGTCGTCGTCGTTCATGAGGCTTGGTCTCCTGTGATCCGGCCGCGCGCCCGGCCGGGGGGGCGGGCGGTCGGTCGGGTCGGTACAGCGGGGC
>NZ_JBFAYB010000225.1:0-2034 GCF_040681075.1 Streptomyces sp. NPDC051907
GCTCGCCCCCACCTCCGAGTTCAGCAAGAACATCGAGGGGCTGTCCGCGAAGGTCATCCGCGAGTCGGCCGAGCGCAGCCGGGAGCGGCTCGGCGCGCCCGCCGCCGCTCGGCCGCGTCGGCCCTCTCCAGCACGATCGCGCCCGCGCCCTCGCCGAGGCTGGTTCCGTCCCGACCGGTGTCGAACGGGCGGGCGCCGGTGGGGCTGAGCGCGCCGGTGATGTCCATGCCCGCGTACTCATAGGAGTTGAGCACGCTGGCCCCGACGACGACGGCGAGGGTCCCACAGCCGGAGCGGAGCCAGGTGCGGGCGTAGTCGAGGGCGAAGGAGACGGAGGCGCAGGCCTGCGAGAGATACACGCCTTCCCCGCCGAACTCCTCGCACAGCCCCCCGACATCGGGACCCGCGAACTCCGCGCGCCCCCAGCGGGGCGGGGCGTCGCCGCGCGCGTCGGGCACGTGGGGCGTCTGCCCGACGACGACGAGCAGGCCGTCGGGCCCCAGCGCGGTGAGGGAGGCGTCGCGCAACGCGTGACGAAGGGCGGCGCGAGCGAGACGGGACCGTCGCGACGATCCAGCCTCGCGGGCGATCGAGGTGCGGGGTCCGGACAATCCAGCCTCGCCGGCGATTGAGGCGCGGGGCCCGGGGCGGAGCCCCGCGGGCGGCCCGTCGCCACTACGCCCTACGGGCGTGTCCTCAATCGCCGGACGGGCTGAATCACACAGCCCCGCAGGCAACCCCTCGCCGGCACGCCCCACGGGCATGTCCTCAAACGCCGGACGGGCTGAATCAGGGTCATCGTCCCCCTCCACCCCCGCCGTCACCGTCCGTGCGAACCCCTCCTCCCCCAGCACCCCGTGCGCCCGCAGCGCCACCCTCCCCGACAGCAGGCCCTGCCAGTACGCCTCGACCCCCCATCCGTACGCGGTGATCAGGCCCATCCCTGTGACGACAGTGCGCACGGCCATCAGCGCAGTCCTCCCGAAGTCGCGGCCAGCCGGCGCAGCCGCTGCCGGTCGGCCTTGCCGCCGGGCAGGCGCGGCAGCGTGCCGACGCGGATGACGCGGGGCCGCAGCAGCGGCGGCAGCCCCTGGTAGCAGCGCGAGCGCAGGGCGCGTTCGCTCGGCGGGCGGCCGGGGTCGGCCGCCTCGACGAACGCGAACACCGAGTCGCCGTGGGCCTTCTGCGTCGGCACGCCCACCACGACCGCGTCCGCCACGCCCTCGTCTTCGCGGAGCACGTCCTCGATCGTGGCCGGCGCGTGGTTCTCGCCGAGCACGATGATGATGTCCTTGAGCCGGCCGAGCACGCTGAGGTAGCCGTCCTCGTCGAGCGCTCCGGTGTCGCCGGTGCGCAGCCAGCCGTCGCCGGGCAGGGCCTGTGAGGTGGCGTCGGGGCACCCGAGGTAGCCGGTCATCACCCCCGGCCCGCGGACCTGGACCTCGCCGGTGCCGGGGGCGATCCGCACCTGCGTGCCGGGCAGCGGCCTGCCGACCGTGCCGGCCCGGCAGTGCACGGCGGAGGACAGCGCCACGTTGGGGCCCGCCTCCGTCAGCCCGTACCCGTCGTGCACGGGCGCGCCGACGACGCCTTGGAAGTGGGCGGCGACCGCGGCCGGCAGGACCGCGCCGCCGCAGCCGCGCACGGTCAGCGCGCGCAGCGCGTCGCGCAGTTCGGCATCGGCTTCGGCGGCCTTGGCGAGGAGCGTGTAGAGGAAGGGGACGCCGTCCAGCGAGGTCGTACGGCGGCCCTTGAGGTCCGCGGCGACCGCCTCCGGCCTCAGGACGGTGTGCAGGTTGAGCTCGCCGCCGAAGCGCCGCCAGATGCCGAACACGCTGAAGCCGTAGGCGTGGTTGAGCGGAAGCGGCAGCAGCAGCGCGTCGTCGCCGCAGAGGCCGAGATGCCCGGCGGTGGCCTCGGCCTGGTAGTCGAGGGCGGACCGGGAGAGTTCGACCGCCTTGGCGGACCCGGAGCTTCCGGAGGTCCAGAACACCGCGCCCGCGCCGGGCGCCGGCGCGTCGCGGCGCCGGTGGG
>NZ_JBFAYB010000226.1:0-2010 GCF_040681075.1 Streptomyces sp. NPDC051907
CGCGCCTTCTCCTCGGTCGAGGAACTCAACGCCGCCTTCACCGCCTGGGTGCCGCTGCGGCGGGCGAAGGTCCATGGCACCCACGGCGAGGTCATCGGTCTCCGTGCGATCCGCGACCACGTCGCCCTCCGCCCGCTGCCGCAGACGCCCTATGTGGTCACTCAGCGGCATCTCCGCTACGTCGGCAAGGACTGCCTCGTCGCCTTCGACGCAAATCTCTACTCGGTGCCGGCCCGCAAGGTCCGCCCCCGTCAACTGGTCGAAGTCAGGGCCACGAAGTCCCAGGTCATGCTGCATGCCACCGCCCCCGATCGCACCGGCGAAACCCTGCTGGCCGTTCATCCGCGGGCGGTCGGCCGAGGCGCCCGCATCGTGGATGAGAAGCACTGGGACGGCCTGCCCACGGGAGCCGGCCGCCGCGTCACCACCGGTGACGGGAGCCTGCCGAGGCCCCGCCGCCACGACAATCCAGGCTCGCAGGCCGGGCCACTGGCGGCCCTGCTGAACCGGGCCGCGGTCACCCAGATCGAGGTCGGCCGCCGGCCTCTGTCGGTCTATGACGAACTGACCGGCACCCGCCCCTTCACCACCAAGCCGAGCGCGAAGGAATCGTCTTGAACGAGCTGGTCTCCACGCGCATCCGCAACACGGCCGGCAAGCTGGGCTGCCCCACCTGGCCGAGGCCCTTACTCAGTACGCTCAGCGGGCCGACGAGGCAAGGATGGGCTACCTCGACTTCATCGACCTGGTCCTCTCCGAAGAACTCGCCGTCCGTGAAGACCGCCGCTACCGCACCGGCCTGCGGATCTCGAAGCTGCCGCACCACAAGACACTGGACGACTACGACTTCTCGTTCCAGCCCGAGCTCGACCCCCGCAAGGTCAAGGACCTCGCCACCCTCTCCTTCGTCGAGGCCAAGGCCAACGCTGCCCTCCTCGGCCCGCCGGGAGTAGGCAAGACACATATCGCCGTCGCTCTCGCGGTCGCCGCCTGCCGGGCCGGCTACTCGATCTACTTCACCAGCCTCGACGACATGGTCCGCAACCTCAAGACCGCCGAGGCCGCCGGACGGCTGACCAGCAAGCTCGGCAGCTACCTGCGGCCCGCGGTTCTCGTGGTCGACGATGTGGGCTACCAGCCCCTCGAACGCGCGGAGGCCAACCTGGTCTTCCAGGTGATCTCAAAGCGCTACGAAAAGGGCTCCATCATCCTGACCTCGAACAAGACCTTCAGCGAATGGGGACAGGTGTTCGGTGACGAGGTCCTGGCCACCGCCATCCTCGACCGCCTCCTGCACCACTGCGACGTGATCTCCATCAACGGCCCCAGCTACCGGCTCAAGAACCGGCTCGCGGCCATCGAGCGAGACCAAGAAAGCGCAGCCTCATAGCTCATGTGGTCGACAATGAGCGCATGGACGTCCCTGAGCTGCTCGAATCAGCTTCTCTGCTTGTTCCGGAAGAGACCGCCACCGAGAACGACATCACGGTGCGAGACATCTGGGACTACCTCGTCCACGACGAGTGGGAGATCGCCCTGAGCCTGCTGGAGGAACTCGGGGACGCTCGCTCTCTCCCTCTCGCATTCTGGGAGAAGCTCGCCGAAGCGGCTGAGCAGCTCCGGCTTGAGCGGAGCGCGGCCTGGTGCCATTGGCGGTGCTCCGAGATCCGCAACGGCGTGATCCGGGCAGATCTGACGCTCCGTCCTGCCACCGAGGCGCGACGCACCACGGCAATCTCCGGCGCCGGTGTTCTGCGACCCATGTGGGACATCGGACACCTCTCGCCCACCGGCGGACGTGCGGTCAGCATCGCCTCGCTTTGGGTTGAGGACATGCCCTATCTGGAGCCCGGCGGGCGAGCCACGGTTCGACTCGTGCCCCTCACTCCCTCCCACTGGACGCACCTCCAGCCCGGCCAGCAGATCGCCATGCACGAGGACCGAACCGTGGCCGGCACCGCAGTCATCCTGGAGGTTCATCGCCCTGCCACCGCCATGCCCGCGGGATGA
>NZ_JBFAYB010000227.1:0-2009 GCF_040681075.1 Streptomyces sp. NPDC051907
CGGGGGCCTCGGCGACCGGAGCGGGCGCCGGCTCGGCGGCCGGGGCCGGAGCCTCGGCGGCGGCCGGCGCCGGAGCGGCCTCGGCGCCGCCCGTGCCGTCGTCGATCACGGCCAGCTCGGCGCCGACCTCGACGGTCTCGTCCTCGGCGACCTTGATGGAGGCAAGAATGCCCGATGCCGGCGCCGGGATCTCGGTGTCGACCTTGTCGGTCGACACCTCGAGCAGCGGCTCGTCGGCCTCGACGCGCTCGCCCTCGGCCTTCAGCCAGCGGGTGACAGTGCCCTCGGTGACGCTCTCGCCGAGCGCCGGAAGGGATACGGAAACCGCCATGGTTTCAGTTGCTCCTTACGAATGTGCGGAAGTGGTCGTCGCGCCCGTGACTGCTAGTCGTGGGAGTGCAGGGGCTTGCCGGCCAGGGCCAGGTGGGCCTCGCCGAGCGCCTCGCTCTGCGTGGGGTGCGCATGGATCAGCTGCGCGACCTCGGCCGGCAGAGCCTCCCAGTTGTAGATCAGCTGAGCCTCGCCGACCTGCTCGCCCATACGGTCGCCGACCATGTGGACGCCGACGACGGCGCCGTCCTTGACCTGGACGAGCTTGATCTCGCCCGCGGTCTTGAGGATCTTGCTCTTGCCGTTGCCCGCGAGGTTGTACTTCAGAGCGACGACCTTGTCCGCACCGTAGATCTCCTTGGCCTTGGCCTCGGTGATGCCGACGGAGGCGACCTCGGGGTGGCAGTACGTCACCCGGGGCACGCCGTCGTAGTCGATCGGAACGGTCTTGAGGCCGGCCAGGCGCTCCGCCACCAGAATGCCCTCGGCGAAGCCGACGTGGGCGAGCTGGAGCGTCGGGACCAGGTCGCCGACCGCCGAGATCGTGGGGACGTTCGTCTGCATGTACTCGTCGACCAGGACGTAGCCGCGGTCCATCGCGACGCCCTGCTCCTCGTAGCCGAGACCGGCCGAGACCGGGCCGCGGCCGACGGCGACCAGCAGCACCTCGGCCTCGAAGGTCTTGCCGTCGGCGAGGGTCACGCGGACGCCGTCCTGCGTGTACTCGGCCTTCTCGAAGAAGGTGCCGAGGTTGAACTTGATGCCGCGCTTGCGGAACGCGCGCTCAAGGAGCTTCGAGCTGCTCTCGTCCTCGACCGGGACGAGGTGCTTGAGGCCCTCGATGACGGTGATGTCGGAGCCGAAGGACTTCCACGCGGAGGCGAACTCGACGCCGATGACGCCGCCGCCCAGCACGATCGCGGACTGCGGGACGCGGTCCAGGACCAGCGCGTGGTCCGAGGAGATGACGCGGTTGCCGTCGATCTCCAGGCCCGGCAGCGACTTCGGCACGGAGCCGGTGGCGAGCAGGACGTGGCGGCCCTGGACGCGCTGGCCGTTGACGTCGACGGAGGTGGGGGAGGACAGCCGGCCCTCGCCCTCGATGTAGGTCACCTTGCGCGAGGCCACCAGGCCCTGCAGACCCTTGTAGAGGCCCGCGATGACCTCGTCCTTGTACTTGTGCACACCCGCGATGTCGATGCCCTCGAAAGAGGTCTTGACGCCGAACTGCGAGGCCTCGCGAGCCTGGTCCGCGATCTCGCCGGCGTGCAGCAGCGCCTTGGTGGGGATGCAGCCGTTGTGCAGGCAGGTGCCGCCGAGCTTGTTCTTCTCGATCAGGGCGACGTCGAGACCAAGCTGAGCTCCGCGCAGCGCCGCAGCGTAACCGCCGCTACCACCGCCGAGGATCACTAGGTCGAAAACGGTGCTGGCGTCGTTCGCCACGTCACGTCCTCCATGCATGTGCGCCGGGCGCCGGTCCTCAGTGACCAGGCGGCGGCTGGTGTTCGGCCGCTGATTCGTCGGCCCTGTGGTGGGGGCCCTGTCCTGCCGAGAACCCATCTTCGCACTTGTTGACGGAAGGCGGGACCCGGGGCTGGTTTAACCCGGCTTCGCCCCGGTCTGCCTGCCCCGCGCCCAGGTCGGGGGGGGGGGGCGGGGGTGGGGCGGACGCCGGCCCC
>NZ_JBFAYB010000228.1:0-1982 GCF_040681075.1 Streptomyces sp. NPDC051907
GCCGGCGCCCGGTACCGGCGCGTGCGGCTTGCCTGTCTGTATGGCCATGGTGCTGGTTCCTCCGAGTGAGCAAGGTCGAGGAACAGCGTGAGTGCGCCCACACCCTTCGCGCGCGACCGCCGCAGCGCCCGACAGGGAGGAGAGCGCCGTAATGCCCGACCGCGCCCCGCAGCCGGTGGACCGTCAACTGCCCACCGAGGAGTCCAGGGATCTGATCGCCCTGGTACGCGACATCGTCCAGCGGGAGGTCGCCCCACGGGCGGCCGAGGAGGAGGAGTCGGGGCACTTCCCCCGGGAGGTCTTCGCGCTTCTGTCCGACGCCGGACTGCTCGGACTTCCCTACGACTCCGAGTACGGCGGCGGAGACCAGCCGTACGAGGTCTACCTCCAGGTCCTGGAGGAGCTCGCCGCCGCCCGCCTCACCGTCGGCCTCGGCGTCAGCGTCCACTCGCTCGCCTGCCACGCCCTCGCCGGCTACGGCGCCAAGGAGCAGCAGCGCGAGCACCTGCCCGCCATGCTCGGCGGCGGACTCCTCGGCGCGTACTGCCTCTCCGAGCCCGCCTCGGGATCGGACGCGGCGTCGCTGCGCACGAAGGCCGTGCGCGACGGCGACCACTGGGTCATCGACGGCACCAAGGCCTGGATCACCCACGGCGGGGTCGCCGACTTCTACACCGTCCTGGCCCGCAGCGGCGGCGAGGGCGCGCGCGGCATCACGGCCTTCCTGGTCCCCGGCGACGCCCCCGGGCTGAACGCCGCGACCCCCGAGAAGAAGATGGGCATGAAGGGCTCGCCCACCGCCCAGCTCAACTTCGACAGCGTCCGGATCCCCGACTCCCGCCGCCTCGGCGAGGAGGGCCAGGGCTTCGCCATCGCGCTGTCCGCGCTGGACTCGGGCCGGCTCGGCATCGCCGCCTGCGCCGTCGGCGTGGCCCAGGCGGCCCTGGACGAGGCGGTCGCGTACGCCACCGGACGTCAGCAGTTCGGCCGGCCCATCGCCGACTTCCAGGGGCTGCGCTTCATGCTCGCCGACATGGCCACACGGATCGAGGCGGGCCGTGCGCTCTACCTCGCCGCCGCCCGGCTGCGGGACGCGGGGCGGCCCTTCTCCCGGCAGGCCGCCATGGCGAAGCTGTTCTGCACCGACACGGCGATGAGCGTGACCACGGACGCGGTCCAGGTGCTCGGCGGCTACGGGTACACCGCGGACTTCCCCGTCGAGCGCTATATGCGCGAGGCGAAGGTGCTCCAGATCGTCGAGGGCACCAACCAGATCCAGCGCATGGTCATCGCCCGTCACCTGGCCGGACCCGAGACGCGCTGAGGCCCCCGATCCCCGCCGGAGGCGCCGCGAGCCTGCTCCATTCGGGGTCGCGGCGCCCCGGCAGCGTCCTGCCCTTGCTCGCCCACAGTTGGAGCAGCTCGGGGTAGACGGGCGTCTCGGCGGGCTGCGGGGGCGGGGGCGGCGTCAGCGGAACCGATTCTTCCAAGGCCGGCACGGCAAGCCGACGCCGGACGTTGCCGGTCGTGGCGTACGGCAGAGTCATGTCCGGCCAACGGTTGGCGTCCGGGCCGGGTTACCGCCCGGGCGAGTAGGCCCCAGTTCGCCCCTGTCCGGCCGGCCGCCATCACGCGTGGGGCTGGCCTCGCGATGCGCGTGCTGGCCGCCCATCACGTACCTGCCCGGCCGCCGGCCATGCGTCCGCCGGCCCCCACTGCGCGTCTGCTGGCACGCCTGCCACGGGCCCGACCGGCCGCCGTCACGCGTATGGCGGCCCTCGCGGCGCGCGTGCTGGCTGCCCATCTCGTGCCTGCCCGGCTGCCCGCCGTGCGTCCGCCGGCCCCCACCGCGCGCCTGCCCGGCTGCCCACTGCGCGTATGCCAGCCCCCACGACGCGTCTGCCGGGTCACCCGCCCCACGCGCCCGACCGGCCGCCACCACGTGCCTGCCCGTCCGCCGGCCATGCGTCCGCCGGCCGCTC
>NZ_JBFAYB010000229.1:0-1979 GCF_040681075.1 Streptomyces sp. NPDC051907
GCTGAGGGTGCCGGGCGTGGGCGCGGAAATTCAGCCTCGTGGGGGTCCCCCCGGACGAAGTCTGGGGGAGATTGAGGCGCGGGGGCGCCGGGCTCATGCCCGGGGGGCGCAGCCCAGGACGTGGGATTTGACCAGCGTGCCGATCGTCGGATCATGGCGGCGAAACGCGTCCACCAGCTCCTCGTGCTCCTCCGCGTACGACTTCTGCACCGTCCCCAGCCAGCGGATCGACAGCGCCGTGAACACCTCGATCCCCAGCCCCTCCCACGTGTGCAGCAGCACCGCGTTGTGGGCCGCGCGGACCAGTTCGCGGTGGAAGGCGACCGTGTGGCGCACCTGCGCCGCCGAGTCCGCCGTGCGGTCCGCCTCGTACA
The DNA here is from genome assembly GCF_040681075.1 of Streptomyces sp. NPDC051907. Lineage (NCBI taxonomy): Bacteria > Bacillati > Actinomycetota > Actinomycetes > Kitasatosporales > Streptomycetaceae > Streptomyces > Streptomyces sp. NPDC051907. The sequence goes on from NZ_JBFAYB010000229.1 coordinate 375, forward strand.
GCGCCTCCACATGCGGCTCCAGCGTCGAGCAGTCCTCGGCCAGCCGGTCCGCCGCCAGCTCCGCCGCGATCTGCTCGAGGCCGGCGCGCACCGGATAGCTCTCCTCCAGGTCAGCCGCCGTCAGATTCCGTACGCGGACACCCTTGTTGGGCGCGGACTCGATCAGCCGCAGGCTCTCCAGCTCCCGCAGCGCCTCGCGCACCGGCGTCTGGGAGACCTCGAGCTCCGTGGCGATCCGGCGCTCGACGATCCGCTCACCCGGCTTCCAGCGACCGCTGACGATCCCCTCCACGATGTGCTCGCGGATCTGATCGCGCAGCGAGTGGACGACGGGGATGCTCATAGAGCCGCTCCTTGAAGCAGAGAGCTGCGGTGACTCCTAGACAATACGGCGGCGCCCCCGTCCGGAAACACTCCGGACGGGGGCGCCGTCAGTGAGGCCCGTTACAGGCCGCGTCACGAGCCGCGTTACAGGCCGAGCTCGACCTCGAACTCGCCCGCCTCCAGGATCGCCTTGACCGTCGTCAGGTAGCGGGCGGCGTCCGCGCCGTCCACCAGACGGTGGTCGTAGGAGAGCGCCAGGTAGGTCATGTCGCGCACGCCGATGACCGTGCCCTCGGCGGTCTCGATGACCGCCGGGCGCTTGACCGTCGCGCCGATGCCCAGGATGGCGGCCTGGTTCGGCGGCACGATGACCGTGTCGAACAGCGCGCCGCGCGAGCCGGTGTTGCTGACCGTGAAGGTCGCGCCCGCCAGGTCGTCCGGCGTGATCTTGCTGGCGCGCACCGCGCCGGCGAGCTCGGCTGTCTTCTTGGCGATGCCGGCGAGGTTCAGGTCGCCCGCGCCCTTGATGACCGGCGTCATCAGACCCTTCTCGGAGTCCACGGCGATGCCGATGTTCTCCGAGTCGAAGTACGTGATGGTGCCCTCGTCCTCGTTGATCCGGGCGTTGACGACCGGGTGGGCCTTCAGCGCCTGGGCCGCCGCCTTCACGAAGAACGGCATCGGGGACAGCTTGACGCCCTCGCGCGCCGCGAACCCGTCCTTCGCCTGGTTGCGCAGCTTCATCAGCTTGGTGATGTCGACCTCGACGACCGAGGTCAGCTGGGCCTGCGAGTGCAGCGCCTTCATCATGTTGTCGCCGATGACCTTGCGCATGCGGGTCATCTTGACCGTCTGACCGCGCAGCGGGGACGCCTCGACGGCCGGAGCCTTCGACTTGGCCGGCGCGGCGGCGGGCGCCGGAGCGGCAGCGGCGGCCTTGGCGGCCTCCGCGGCGGCGACGACGTCCTGCTTGCGGATGCGGCCGCCGACGCCGGTGCCCTTGACGGAGCCCAGGTCGACGCCGTTCTCGGCGGCGAGCTTGCGGACCAGCGGCGTGACGTACGCGTCGCTCGTGTCAGCCGAGGCCGGGGCCGGGGCCGGGGCCGCCGGAGCGGCAGCCGGGGCAGGCTTGGCCGGGGCGGCCGGAGCGGGCGCGGCCGGCGCCGGGGCCTGAGCCGCGGGGGCGGCCTGGACCGGAGCCGGAGCCGGGGCGGGCGCCGGAGCAGCGGCCGGAGCCGGAGCGGCAGCCGGGGCCGCGGGGGCCTCGGCGACCGGAGCGGG
>NZ_JBFAYB010000230.1:0-1896 GCF_040681075.1 Streptomyces sp. NPDC051907
GTTAAAACTTGTGGAGTAGTCGCATAACTTGGTGACCATGTTTGAGCTGTTGCATCATAAGTTTGAGTAGTCACCCCACTCGCTGTGATGAAAGCGTTGAGTTGCATCCCATCTGATAAATCTGTGATTGTGATTTGCCCACTTGAGACAATTGACATATTTTATTCCTCCTATTAATTAAGTGGTTCCGCAGTGCAATCAAATGTAGCTCTCTGCCAAACATCACTATTTGTGATTGTAATTGATTTTTGACTTGTTTGATGAGCAAGATTCCAAGCGGTATCTACTATTCCATCAGCGTTAGTTTTAGACCATATATAAGCAAATTTTGTTCCATCACTATCAATTTCTTTATTATTTTGATAAAGTATCGCAGTGAAAGTTGTATTAATGATATTATTATTAAATTGATAGCCATTAGATGAATCAATAACTAGATTAATCGGGCTAGTTCCATCATTAACATTAGTGATAGTCACCGACTGACTAGCGACTACTTTACCCGCAACTGTCGCTTTAAAGCTATAAACTGCTTTATCCACAACTCCGCTGGCATCAACTGTGATAGTCTGCGTTGGAGCAACAACAGTTCCATCTTTTGACCATTCGTAGCTTTCCGCAGTTGTTTCAGCCGTTGCAGAACCTTTGAAAATATGAGCTGATAAAGTTGTTGAACCAGTACCGTTTTTAAACTGTGTACCGTTAGTTGTGTCGATGCTGCCAATATATGGTGTAGCTGCATCGACCAACTGATTGACGATGGCTTGGATGTCTGCAGAAGCTTCACTTTGTTGTTTTTTAAAATTTGAAAAAGTAATCTTATTTAATGTCGGATTGCTAAAACTTATCTCCATTTCAGAAACCCTTGCTGATAAAAGCAAACCTACATTCCCATCAGAATCCATAAAGTTATCATCTTGAATATTGATGGTATCACCAATTGACAAAGGTCGATCATTACCAACCGATTCAAGAACTAAGCTACTATTCGCTAACACCTCATAAGTAACTGTCGGATAAGCGAATTGTTTAAATTGACTTACGCAATAGCCCCACATATCATTAACATTGGTGTATTCTGTTTGAAAGTCTTTACGAATCCATTTATCACCATTATTAGACTTGATTTGAGATTTGAATAAATTAAGAGAAAGAGGCGCATAGGCTGTGTCACTACCAGCTCTTTTATAAAACTCTTCGACTCCATCCTCGTTTTTGTAACTAAAACTAGAGCTGTTCCAGTTTAAATTATCTGATCCAGTGACAGTTGTCGCATTGAATAAATTAGTTGTGTCTCCAGTTCTTGTAATTCCACTTATATTTTTCCCAAAATTTAAAGAGACATCATTTCTATTTGTTCCAACACCCTGGATATTAACTCCATCATTGGCACGATAGATATTTAAAATGATGGAATCAAGTGTTCCATCATCATTTAAATGTGTAATAAATTCAAATTCTGCATCAAAGTTTCCAATCACAGATATTAGACGGGCAAGTTTACTTTCCTGCCCATCATAATTAATTGTTCGTGTCAGACTTGAGACTTCATTAGTTCCAATAGTTATTTGAGCATTTGTGATTAATCCCATTTGGTCAAAGTACCATTGAATATTATGGCTTGATGTGTTGACTAAGGCATTGGCTTGCTCATTTCTTAATTCTAAATTCAATGAAGAACAAGTTAAAGTAATTTGATAATCACTTTCTTGAACATTTTCTACTCCAAATAAGTGGTCAATGCCATCATAAGTGAAACTAATATAAGCTTGTTCATTTAAAAAACGGCAGTAATCTTGTAACTGGCCGTTGATAAATTTATTTACAGTAAATATAAATGTTTCTGCTCCTTGGTCTTTATACCGATGCCAATTATCATTGAAAAAAGAAGGTAGC
>NZ_JBFAYB010000231.1:0-1825 GCF_040681075.1 Streptomyces sp. NPDC051907
GCGGGCCCATGCCGGTGCGGAGCGGTCCGTGCTGGCCGCGCTCAGCGCGGAGCGGTCCGTGCTGGCCGCGCTCGGCGAGGAGGGCATGCGCGGCGCCGCGGTCGTCGCCTCCGGCTTCTGCGCCGGGCTCGCCCCGGGCATGCACCCCGGCGACCTGGTGGTCGCCGACGAGACTCGCCACCCCGGCGGGGCCACGTCCTGCACCCGGACGTCGCTGCTGGTCGACGCGGTCGCCCGGGCGCTGCCCGGGCGAGTCGTCCACACGGGCCCGCTGACCGGCTCCGACCACGTCGTACGCGGCCATGAGCGGGCCGAGCTGCGCGCCTCCGGGGCGATCGCGGTGGACATGGAGTCCGCGGCCACGCTCCGCAGCGCGGTGAGCACAGGGCCCCGTCCAGTTGCGGCCGTCCGAGTGGTCGTGGACGCTCCAGAGCATGAACTGGTCCGCATTGGCACGGTGCGCGGTGGAATATCAGCCTTCCGTGTTCTTCGTGCCGTGCTCCCTGCTTTCTTCGAATGGCACCGTTCTCTGCTACTCCCCAGGAGGTGAGCTAGATGGCCATGCCGCTCCGTCAGACCATCAGGGTCGGGACATACCTGCTTGAACAGAAGCTCCGCAAGCGTGAGAAGTTTCCGCTCATCGTCGAGCTGGAGCCGCTGTTCGCCTGCAATCTCAAGTGCGAGGGCTGCGGGAAGATCCAGCATCCGGCCGGGATTCTGAAGCAGCGCATGCCGGTGGCGCAGGCGGTCGGGGCCGTGCTCGAGTCCGGGGCCCCGATGGTCTCCATCGCGGGCGGCGAGCCGTTGATGCATCCTCAGATCGACGAGATCGTGCGCCAGTTGGTGGCGAACAAGAAGTACGTGTTCCTGTGCACCAACGCGATGCTGCTGCGCAAGAAGCTGGAGAACTTCACTCCCTCCCGCTATTTCGCCTTCGCCGTGCACATCGACGGGCTGCGCGAGCGCCACGACGAGTCGGTCGCCAAGGAAGGCGTCTTCGACGAGGCGGTGGAGGCGATCAAGGAGGCCAAGAAGCGCGGCTTCCGGGTCACCACCAACTCGACGTTCTTCAACACCGACACCCCGCAGACCGTCATCGAGGTCCTCAACTATCTCAACGACGAGCTGAAGGTGGACGAGATGATGATCTCGCCCGCGTACGCGTATGAGAAAGCCCCTGACCAGGAGCATTTCCTGGGCGTCGAGCAGACCCGGGAGCTCTTCAGGAAGTCCTTCGCGGGCGGCAACCGGCGGCGCTGGCGGCTGAACCACTCGCCGCTCTTCCTGGACTTCCTGGAGGGCAAGGCGGACTTCCCGTGCACCGCGTGGGCGATCCCCAACTACTCCCTCTTCGGCTGGCAGCGCCCCTGCTATCTGATGAGCGACGGGTACGTCCCCACGTACCGCGAGCTCATCGAGGACACCGACTGGAGCAAGTACGGCCGCGGCAAGGACCCGCGCTGCGCCAACTGCATGGCGCACTGCGGCTACGAGCCGACCGCCGTGCTGGCCACCATGGGCTCCCTGAAGGAGTCGCTGCGCGCCGCGCGGGAGACCGTCTCGGGAAACCGCGGGTGACGTGATGTCGGCTGGAGAGCCTGTCGCCCTGGGACTCCCCGTGCCGCCCGCCCGGCCGATCGCGGTGCGCCGCATCTCGCGGCGCATCCAGGTCGGCTCGGTGGCGGTGGGCGGGGACGCTCCCGTGTCGGTGCAGTCTATGACGACGACTCGGACGTCGGACATCGGTGCGACGTTGCAGCAGATCGCGGAGCTGACGGCGTCGGGCTGTCAGATCGTGCGGGTGGCGTGTCCGACGCAGGACGAC
>NZ_JBFAYB010000232.1:0-1817 GCF_040681075.1 Streptomyces sp. NPDC051907
GCCCGATCCTGGCCCGCCATGGGCGCCACTCGCAAAAGCTCCAGAACTCGTCCCGACCAGGGCCAGCCGACCATCGAGGCGCCGCCGCCGGGGCTGGGGCGAGGCCCTGTGGGAGGGCTTCGGCCTGGCCCTGGACGTACTGCTGAGGAGGGGGAGGCAATGGCTGGACTAGAGCAGCCGAGCAAGCTGGTGGTCCGCGCGTACTACCAGAACGAGGGCGCGACGCAGTTGAGCGACGAGGAGTGGCGGCCGGACGACTGGCGCAGGCCGGAGTTCAACGAGGCCGACCGACCGGCTCAGGCCCGCGAGGTCCTGACGCAGTGGCTGATCAACACCCCCGCCCTGATCCGCGCAGTCCGCGGGCTGTGGAACGGGGGCGACCGGCACCACGGCGGCGAGGCGGTGGCCGCGTTCCTGGACGACCTGCTCTACGGGGGCGGCAAGGCGCGGCTCCGCTCGCTGGACGACCGCATCTCGGTGCAGCTCGTCGCCGACCAGATGGCGCGCCGCGACTTCTGCCGGATGGACTTCGGCGCGCTGACGGACGACGTGGCCGGAGTGGACCTGTAGAGCCCCGCCTTCGTGGCATGATGCATCCGACGGCCCGTCACCCCTTCAGACACGGTGGGTGGCGGGCCTCTCTCCTGCCCTGTAATGAGACACAGGGTTTACATGGGTCGATACTTGATGCTAATCTCGTGTCACACGGCAAGCAGCACACCGAGGAGACCGAGCCCATGTACCAGCCCCGCACCCGCCGCCACCACCGCGCCGCCGTCCTGTTCGCCCGCCGCAACCCCGACCTGGTCACGGCCCGCGCGTTCCTGGACCGGCTCGGCTTCGGCGACGACTTCGCGGAGCGGTACGCGGCGCAGATCACCCGGACCGCGAAGCGCATCGGACTCTGCCCGGCGCACCGCACCTGGACCACCCGCAACGGCAAGGCGCGCTCCGCCGCCGCCTACGACCTGCGCACCCAGGCGTTCGACCTCGTCGTCGCCGCCCTCACCTACAAGCGCACGGCGCTGGCCTTCGGCCTCGCCGCCTGATCCCCGCAGATTGGAACCCGCCATGTTCACCGGCCGCCTCCGCCCCGCCCTCGTCCGGCTCCTCCCGAGCCGCGCCCGGCCCGAGGTCAGGATCCACAAGAGCACCGCACTGGTCCCCGAGGGCTTCATCCGCCAGGTCGGCCTCACGTTCCTCATGCCCGACCCGAACAAGGGCGGACAGAACCCGCCGCTGCGCACGGTGACCGTCCTCATGAACCCGCACGACGCCCGCATCATCGCCGCCCAGATGCTGGCCGACGCCGGAGAGGCCGACCACCAGAACGAGCAGGACGGCGAGGGCGGCCGGTACACCGGCGAGTACGCCGACGTGATGCCCGACCCGGACGGCCTGCGCTGGACCAACCGCGTCCCCAAGGTCGGCGCCTGGGGCCGCCTCTACGCCTCCGTCGACTCCGGCCCCGACGACTTCACCGAGGGCCTGGTCATGGAGGTCACCGACACCGAGGTCCGGATCAGCGAGGGCCACACCCCGCCCGGCGAGCACGCCGCCGTTCCCCGGACCGACGCCGACCTGGCCCGGTTCGTCACCGACGACGACAACTGGGAGACCCTGTGACCCGCCGCCCGCGCACCCCGCGCCACCGGCCGCTGCTGACCGTGCCCCTCCGCGGATTCGGCGTCCACGTCTACGTCCGCACCGGCCCCCTGTCCGGCCAGTACGAGGTGGACCCCGGCTTCGAGCCGACTCGCGACGGCGGCCTGCACCGCGCCGGGGACAGCGCCCGCGCCGTCGGCCGCCGCGCCGCC
>NZ_JBFAYB010000233.1:0-1679 GCF_040681075.1 Streptomyces sp. NPDC051907
CGAAGATCGCCGCGCTCCTGGAGCCCGAGCGGATCGGCGTCGAGCTCTCCGAGGAGTTCCAGCTCCACCCCGAGCAGTCCACCGACGCGATCGTCGTCCACCACCCCGAGGCCACGTACTTCAACACGGGAGGCGGCCGAACGTGAGCACCCACCGGACACTGCGGGACCTTCTGGCGGCGGGGGAGCGGTCGTATTCCTTCGAGTTCTTCCCGCCCAAGACCGACGCGGGCGAGGAGCGGCTCTGGGACGCGATCCGCAGGATCGAGGCGCTCGCGCCTGCCTTCGTCTCGGTGACGTACGGAGCGGGCGGCTCGTCCCGGGACCGCACCGTCGCCGTGACCAAGAAGATCGCCGCCCAGACGACGCTGCGTCCGGTGGCCCATCTCACCGCGGTGGGCCACTCGACGGCCGAGCTGCGGCACATCATCGGCCAGTACGCGGACGCCGGGATCCGGGACGTCCTCGCCCTGCGCGGGGACCCGCCCGGCGATCCGAGGGGCGTATGGGTCCCGCATCCGCGGGGGCTGACGTACGCGGCCGAACTGGTCGAGCTCGTCCGCGAGCTGGGCGACTTCTCCGTCGGCGTCGCCGCCTTCCCCGAGCGCCATCCGCGCTCGCCCGACTGGGACAGCGACATCCGCCACTTCGCGGCCAAGTGCCGTGCGGGCGCGGACTACGCGGTCACCCAGATGTTCTTCGACGTCGAGTACTACCTGCGCCTGCGGGACCTGGCCGCCGCGGCGGGCTGCGACACCCCGATCATCCCCGAGATCATGCCGGCGACCGACTACCGGCAGATCCGCCGCTTCGCCGAGCTCAGCGACGCGGTCTTCCCGGACGATCTGGCCCGCCGGCTGTTCGCGGCCAGGGACGACCCCGCCGCATCCCATCGCATCGGAGTCGATCACGCGATCGCGATGGCGGAGCGCCTGCTCGACGAGGGCGCTCCAGGACTGCACTACATCACCCTGAACCGATCGCCTGCGACGGTGGAGATTCACCGGGGCGTCAGGAAGACGAGGAGTACCCATGCCCTCTTTGCCCGCGGCTGACTTCAAGGTCGCCGACCTCTCCCTCGCGGAGTTCGGCCGGAAGGAGATCACGCTGGCCGAGCACGAGATGCCCGGTCTGATGTCGATCCGCGAGGAGTACGCCGAGGCCCAGCCGCTGGCCGGCGCGCGTATCACCGGCTCGCTGCACATGACCGTGCAGACCGCCGTCCTGATCGAGACCCTCGTCGCCCTCGGCGCCGAGGTCCGCTGGGTCTCCTGCAACATCTTCTCCACCCAGGACCACGCGGCCGCCGCCATCGCCGCCGCCGGCATCCCGGTCTTCGCCTGGAAGGGCGAGACGCTGGAGGAGTACTGGTGGTGCACCGAGCAGGCGCTGACCTGGCCGGGCCACGCCGGCCCGAACATGATCCTGGACGACGGCGGCGACGCGACGCTGCTGGTCCACAAGGGCGTGGAGTACGCCAAGGCGGGCGCCGTCCCCGACCCCTCGACGGCGGACAACGACGAGTTCCGCGTCGTGCTGGAGCTGCTGAACCGCACGACGATCGACTGGACCGCACTCGCCGCCCAGATCCGCGGTGTGACCGAGGAGACGACGACGGGTGTGCACCGTCTGTACGAGATGCAGCGTGAGGGGACGCTGCTGTTCCCGGCGATCAATGTG
>NZ_JBFAYB010000234.1:0-1635 GCF_040681075.1 Streptomyces sp. NPDC051907
TTGGAATTCGATGCGGAGATGGCTCGGGAGCGGGCGATCATCGCGGGCCACCCCGCCGACGAGGAGCCGTATGTACAGCCGCGCGACACTCGCGCGTGGTCCGAGGAGGAGTGGCGGGAGATGGGCGAGCCGCCGAGTGAAGAGCCGACGAAGGGGTGACGATGCCGCCGACCGGGGACGAACTCCGCCCTCTGCCGATGTGCCACCCGTGCCGTCGCACCGATTCCAGTTCCCGGGCAGAGCAGTCCAGGGGGGCCGTTCCTGCGGTCGGCCCGACCACGGAGTCGACCGCCGCACCCTGAAACGACCCTCGAGGACGTTGAGGTGCGCCGTGGGGGCGATGTTCCGATGTTCACTCTGCGGGGCGTGTCAGTGGGGCAGCTTGGTGGTGCGCTCAGGGTGGACGGCGGTGATGTAGCGCATGGCAGTACCGTCGCTGATGCCGAATACGCGCATGAGGTGGAGATGGACGTGCAGGTGCTCGACTACGACCTCGCGGCCGCAGTCGCGGAGTGCTCGGGCCAGGAGTTCGGTAAGACCGCTGGCAATCTTCCGGACTAAGAAAGTGATCACGTGGGCAGCGGGCCCTCACTAGAGTCGCCCGCATGCCTGATCTCTCCTACCTCGCCGCCGTCCGAGAGTCGTACGACACTGTCGCCTCCGACTACTTCGAACAGGTCAAGCCTCCGGCGGAGCTGGATCCGCTGTCACGAGGGATGCTGAACGTCTTCGCAGAGGTGGTGCGAACGGCCGGCCTCGGGCCCGTCGCCGACCTGGGATGCGGGCCCGGCAAAGTCACGGCCTACCTTGCCGAGCGGCAAGTGCGCGCGTTCGGCATAGACTTATCGCCCGCCATGGTCGAGCTGGCCCGTAGTGCCCACCCAGATCTGCGTTTCAGCGTCGGCTCGATGACCTCGCTCCCGATCGAGGACGACAACCTCGGCGGCATCCTCGCGTATTACTCCACCCACCACACTCCACCGACGTTGCTGCCCGTGGTGTTCGGCGAGTTCCACCGCACTCTCGCGCCAGGCGGTTGTTTGATGCTGGCCGGCCACGTAGGGGCCGGCCAGCATCTACGTCCCGCACAGGCATACGGCGGTCATCCAGTGACTTACGAGTCCTACCTGCTGCCGCCTGATCGGATTGCCGAACTCCTGAAGCAGGCCGGGCTCGTCCTCACCGCACGTCTGGTAGAGGAGCCAAAGGAAGGGGCTGACAGGACGCTCGCTACCTTTATTGCCCACAAGCCCGAACGGTCATGAGGTTCGAAGCCGGTCTGGGGGGTTGAAGTGGAGTCGGTGAAGACGGGCAAACCGAGGTCGACCAGTCGCCCCCGGCCGGGATTCGTACGACCACCCCCAACGGCTCGCCAAGGACAAAGTCAGCGGAATTGTGCCTAAGCGACCCATTCGTGGGTAGGGGCAAAGCAGGTTTATGACCACGCCACGCAGTGGTGTGGGAGGTGAAAGAGATGGCAGCAGGCAAGAAGGCCAGCAACGCAGCCAAGAAGGCCAAGGGCAAGGTAAAGGAAACCACGGGCCAGGCCATCGGCAACGAAAGCCTGGAGGCGAAGGGGGTCCGCGAGCAGATGGCGGGCGATGCGAAGCAGACCGTTCAGAAGGCCAAGGACAC
>NZ_JBFAYB010000236.1:0-1531 GCF_040681075.1 Streptomyces sp. NPDC051907
GGGGTGGTGCTCGCCTTCGGGCTGGGCGGGGACGGGCGGGTCGCCGAGGCGGGCCAGCTCCTGGGCGATGTCGTTGGTGCGCATGGGCACGTAGGACGGCAGCGCGGGCATGGGGCCCCAGAGCTGGGCCATGCAGACGTGGTCGTACGCGCCGTAGTAGGCCCAGAGGTCCAGGTCGGGGGTGGCCTTGAAGAACTCCTCGGCCATGCGGCGGATCTTCCGCCGGGGGTGGACGTCGGGGTGGTCCAGGTCGAGGCGGTCCACGCCGCGTGCGCCGCGCGGGTTCTTGACGACGGGGAGCTGGGGCCAGACGTTGCGGCCGAGCCAGGGGTGGGTGCGGACGGCGTGCTGGTCCATGTCGGCGTTGACGGCGTACAGCTCGCGGCCGTCCTCGGCGACGAGGGCGATGCTCACCAGCTCGATGACGGTCCCGTCCTCGCGGAACTCCAGGTCGATGGACGTCTTCATGCGACCGGCTCCCCCACGCGGACGGCGGCCTGGCCGAGGAGCTTGTCCCAGTCGACCGGCGGGGCGTTGGTCTTGGCGGCCTCCAGGACTACGTTGGCGATGCGGACGGCGGCCGACAGCAGGGGGCCGGTGGGCTGGTCGCCGAGGTGGTCGCGCATGGCCTCGATGTCCAGGAGGAGCTGGGACTTGGCGGCGACGTCCATGACGACGACCATCTCCGCGAGGCCCTTCGCGGCGAGGGACTGCTCGCCTGCGACGCGTGCGCCCCGGCTGCTCTCCTGTTCCTCGGTCTCGGCGTAGTGCGCGCCGGACGGTCCGGCCGGGATCACCTGGCCGCCGTCTTCGTCGGGCTCTTCGCCGGCGTCGGGCAGCTCCGGCTCTACTCGGTCCATCAGCTCGTCGAGGTAGCCCTCGTCGTAGCCGGTGCCGTCCAGGCCGTGTTCGCCGTCGGCGATGTCGGACAGCAGCTCGGCCAGCAGGAAGTCGTTGCGGCGGCTGAGTTCGGCGGTGCGGTTGGCGGCGGCGACGATGCGCTTGGCGGCCATGTCGTCCACGTCCACGCGGATCACGTCCAGGTGGGACCAGCCCAGGGAGTCGGCGGCCTGGGTGACGTGGTTGTGGCTGAGGATGTAGCCGGTGGACTTCTGGACGATGATCGGCTCGAAGAGGCCGTTGTTCTTCAGCGACCGGGCGATCTCTTCGACGTTGCCCTCGTTGGGGTTGCCGGGGAACTGCTTGAGTTCGCCGATCGGTACGCGCTCCAGCTTCTGGAGGAGCGAGTCCAGGCGCGGGTCGGCGTCGCCGTCCGTCGTCTTGGGGGTCATGGGCTGGTCTCCGTGGATTGGGCCGGTCGGCCGCCCGGCCGGGCGGCCGGGCGGATTCCTGTCTCCCGAAGATAGCTGTATGTGACGATGGAGTAGCAGTGGGTGACGGAAGGCGGGGGCGAGTTGTTCAGAGTTGCCCTGAACAACTCGTGGGGCTGGCGCGGGCGGCGGCCGGTGCGGCAGGGTGGAGGCACGGCGCACCGCCTGGCGGCCGCGCCGTAGGGATGCGTCTACTGACC
>NZ_JBFAYB010000237.1:0-1513 GCF_040681075.1 Streptomyces sp. NPDC051907
TCCGCAGGCCAACGAGGCGGCGCTGGCCAAGGTCAGGCTCGACAAGGAGCGCGAGGCCGAGGACGGCTTCGACGGCTCCTGGGTCGCCCATCCCGGACTGGCGCCCGTGTGCCGCGAGGTGTTCGACGGCGTGCTGGGACAGCGCCCGCACCAGATCGAGCGCACCCGGGACGACGTCCATGTGACCGCCGAGGATCTGCTCGCCGTCCGCCGCACCGCCGGGCCGCCGACGCCCGAGGGGGTGCGCGCGAACATCGCGGTCGCCCTGCGCTACTTCGACGCCTGGCTGCGCGGACAGGGCGCGGTCGCGCTCTACGGACTCATGGAGGACGCGGCGACCGCGGAGATCGCCCGCGTGCAGATCTGGCAGTGGCTACGGCACGGGCTGGTCGCGCGCGACACGGTGGTCGAACTGCTCGACGCCGAGACGGCGGCGCTGGGGGCGGAGTACCCCTGGGCCCGGGTCGACGAGGTGCGCGCGCTGTTCGAGCGGACGGCCCTGGCCAGGGAGCTGCCGGCGTTCTTCACGCCAGACGCCTACACCCGCTGCCTCGTGCGCCGGCCGGCGGTGCAGGCATGAACGCCTCCCTCACCCGGATCGGTGTCGTCGGCGGGGGCCAGATGGGCGCCGGTATCGCCGAGGTCTGCGCCCGCGCCGGCCTGGACACCGTCGTCTGCGAAGCCGACGCCACAGCCGCCCGCGGCGCCCGCGAGCGAGTGGCCGTATCCCTCGAACGAGCCGTCCAGCGCGGCAAGCTGGACCGCATCTCCGCCGAGGACGCACTGGCCCGGTTGGTCTTCACCGGCAGCCTCCACGACCTCGCCGACCGCCAGCTCGTCGTCGAAGCCGTCGTCGAGAACACCGACGCCAAGACCGACGTCTTCACCGCCCTCGACAAGATCCTCGAAGACCCCGAAGCCATCCTCGCCACCAACACCTCCTCCATCCCCGTCATGCGCCTCGGCATGGCCACCCGCCGCGCCGACCGAGTCATCGGACTCCACTTCTTCAACCCCGTGCCCGTCCTCCCCCTCGTCGAGATCGTCCCCAGCCTCCACACCTCGACGGACACCGTCGACACCGTCGAGGCGTTCGCCCGCGAAACCCTCGCCAAGACGGTCGTCCGCTCCCAGGACCGAGCCGGCTTCGTCGTCAACGCACTCCTGATCCCCTACCTCCTCTCGGCCATCCGCATGGCCGAATCAGGCTTCGCCACCCCCGCCGACGTCGACGCCGGCATGGAACTCGGCTGCGCCCACCCCATGGGCCCCCTCAAACTCGCCGACCTCATCGGCCTCGACACCGTCGCCTCCATCGCAGAGTCCCTCTACGACGAGTTCAAAGAACCCCTCTACGCCCCGCCTCCCCTGCTCCAGCGCATGGTCGAGGCAGGACTGCTCGGCCGCAAGACCGGCCACGGGTTCCACACCTACGACCGGGGCTGAGGGGCCCGGGTTCACCGCCAGCGCGGAGGGGCGCCGGCGGGCCGTCGCGCCCCCGCCGCGTGCGGCC
>NZ_JBFAYB010000238.1:0-1504 GCF_040681075.1 Streptomyces sp. NPDC051907
ACGGCGACCACCCCGACGACGGCCAGCCCGGACACGAAGGCCGCGTGGTGCGCTGCTACCGGCACCCCGAATTCCCCGGCGACGCCGTCTGCCCGCACTGCCGCCTCCAGCTCCGCATCCACGGCTGGATCGAATCCGGCGACGACGGACACGTCGTATGCCCCAGCGACTGGATCGTCACCACCCCCAGCGGCGAGCACATCCCCGTACCCGACATCGCGTTCCGCACCTTCTGGAGCCCCGCATGACCCACTACCCGGCCGCCCGCCCGGCCGGGCGGCCCGCCCGCCGCCCGGCCATGCCTCGCATCCGGCCCTTCACCCCGGAACAGAAGGCCCGCCTCCGCGCCGTCATCGACACCATCGCCTCCCGCATCCGCGACGGACTGGAAGCGGTCCGCTCCGCCGCCCAGGCCGCATCCGAGGCGATGAAGCAGCTAGCCGAAGCCTTCCAGGGCTCCGGAATCACGGGCGGCCAGGGCCCCGCAGCCCGCCGCGACCGGCCCGCCTGGGCCACCCCGTACGGCCCCGCCCCCCGACACCACCGGAGGTAACCGCATGACCACCCCCGCCGCCGCCACCTACCGCGTGCGCGACGGGCGCGGCTGGGGCGTCTACGCCATCAGCGCCGGACGCCCCGCCAACGTGCCCGCCATGAAGGAGCTGTTCAGCCCCGACCCGATCACCTGGGTCGTGCCCCGCCCGGAGCGCCACGACTACGCCGCCGCCGGAGCCGACGCCGTGCTCCCCGTCACGGACCCCCCAGCCGGACGGCACGCCCTGTGCGCCGCCCGGAACGCCGCCATGGACCACGCCGCCGAACAGGGCGTCGTCTGCATCCAGACCGACGACGACTGCAAGGGCTTCAAGCTCATCCCCGCAGACGGAGGCAAGGCCCGCCCGGCCGCCTGGTGGGAGCTGCGCGACGCCATCCTCGAGGCGCTCGACGGCACCGTCCACCTCGCGGGCGTCCCGCCCACCGACAACGCCTACTTCGCGCGCGGCAAGCAGCTCGACTACGGCTTCATCATCGGCAGCCTCTGCGCCACCGACACCGACGCCGTCCGCTGGGACGAGACCCTGCCCTTCAAAGAGGACTACGACTACACCTGCGGCCACATCGACCGCTACGGCAAGGTCGCCCGGCTGGACATGTTCGTCGCCAGCTACCAGCACTACAGCAACCGGGGCGGAGCCGTCACCAACCGCACCCCCTCCGCGGAGCTGGCCCTCGTCAAGACGCTCACCGAGCGCTGGCCCCGATACCTCCGCCCCCACAGCCGACGCCCCGGCGAGCTGTCCTTCATCCCCCAGCGCAGCGTCAGGAAGACCGCATGAACCTCTGGACCGGCACCCTCGCCACCCTCAGCACCGCCACCCCGGACGGCCGGATCCCCCTCAAGGGGGAGACCCGAGCTGTTCGGCCTGCCCACCGAGTGGTTCGACATGGACACCGGCATGGCCAAGTTCGACCTGGACTTCACCGTCGTCGACCACGGCCCCGG
>NZ_JBFAYB010000239.1:0-1481 GCF_040681075.1 Streptomyces sp. NPDC051907
CAAATGTTCTGTAATCTATGCCTAAGTTTTCAATCTTGATTACTATAAGAGCGGTCAATTCTTCTTGATTCATTTAACGCCCTCATTTTTCACTATCTTTCAAGTCTTTAGCTTTTTGTTGCAATTCTTCCTAACGGTCAGCAAAAACTAATTTAATCATAGCTTTGTCTTTTTCGGTCAAAGGGCGACCACCAGCACTTAGAATACTGTCAAAAATAGCGTCATCATCAGAGTTTGCGACTTCCGCCAAGTCTATCGGTTCGTTGACTGGTTTAGCTTCAGCACGTCCTAGTAAATAGTCAACCGATACATGGAAGTAGTCGGCTAGTTTTTCAAGGTTGTCAGCTTTCGGTTTTTGTTTTTTTAACGTATACAAATAGTTGTCGCCAAACCCTAGGTCATTAGCTACTTTTTGTAATGTTTTCCCCTGTTTTCTAGATAGTTCTTGTACTCTTTCAAATATAGTCATGTCAGCCTTTCAAGCATAACACGAAAATTATTTTACTTTTCTAGATAAAAACACTTGACTTTTATTATCTTGTAGAGTAAAATAGTTTTCAGTTAAGTTATTCAACAAAAAAGCAAAGACTTCTTTTAACTAGCTCCCCAGCAGGTTTATAAGTTCGTTGATTGCTCTTTTAATTATACTTATATTTTACACTATAAGTACAAAAAACACAAGAATTTAATTACTTATAGTTGAAATAAAGAAGAAAGAAGGTAAAAATGCCACTATTAACACCAGAAATGAAAAAAGCCTTGCGACGAGTTCAGGCTGACAAGTTGCTAAACAAAAAAGACCTTGCTAAGTATATCGGAGTAAGCGAGAGCACAGCAAAGTCAATCACTAAAAACAACGAACCGCAGAACGTTAAAAATAAAGTGTTTAATGCCGTCGTTTCCGCTATTGCTGAAAATTGCTAGCCTATGACTAAACTAAACACCGCAATCATGCAAAGCAAGCAGTCTAAACCGTACTATCATAAAATCATTCTTGATTTACTCGTACAGCTTACGACAAGCGGAAAATATCGCAGTCTGACGAGCTTTAAACAGTCAGGCGATAAATTAACCGCAGAACAAAAAGTAATGCTTAGGCGATATACTGTCATCATTATCTTACTGTTAGAAATAGGCATGGCGTTTCATGAAATTAAACAATTTTTAGTAAATTAAAAAGCCCTCGCAGGCAAATGGAGGTTCTAATGGAACAAGTAAAAACAATTAATCATCTTGGGCAAGTAGTTTATCAAGAGTCAGTTGAATTTTATAAAGAAAAGCTCTCAGTTTACTCAAAAGATTTTCTTCAAAATTCGCTCATTCCTCAGTTATATGAATGGTCAAATGCTTATAAAGCAGCAGTTGAACTGACAAAACAAAAAGCCCCCAGAGGGGCGGAAAGAGTGAGGTTGATATGAAAAGTTGGGACGATAATACTTGGGCATCATTTATATGCATTATTATTGCTACTATTTCTTTTG
>NZ_JBFAYB010000240.1:0-1456 GCF_040681075.1 Streptomyces sp. NPDC051907
GCCGCTCCTGCGCCAGGCGCGTCAGCTCGCCCGCGATCCACGCGCCTCGGTCGCCGGAGCTCTGCTCGGCGCCGTCGTGCTCCGGGCCGGCCCCCGCGGAGGGGGCCGGTATCTAAGAAAAATGTAATCATTATCCAAGAAACGAGTGCAGAAACTAATACTCCTGCTCCCATCAACGCATAAATTTTACTGAAAAATGCATTCAATCCATCGCTTCTTTGGTCAAAGATAACATTATTATCATTCATATTTTTCATTATATTTGGCCTCCCTTTTTAATTTAAATCTAAAACTATTTTACCAAAATTTGGGCTTTTTGTCATCAGTCTTAGGTCCTATTTTTTAATAATATATAGTTATTTATTCTGATTTAATAAACCAAAATACTATATTATCAACATTCCATTAATCTAACTATATTTTAACATATTTTGGAACGTAACATAAAACGTAACACTTAGAAAATGTTACGTTCGCTATAACTTGCACCGCCGTGCGTAAAATTGAGAACCATGACTGAGCACTTATTGAGTGCTTTTTGTTATGATTTTTGCTGGACTCGAACCAGCGACCGAACGGTTAGCTACCAACTGAGCTAAAGAACCTAGTATGATAATCTGTAGCACTTATCTTGGTTATTATATAAGATCTGTATGGATGGAACTGCAGATTATCAAGTGTGTGTAATTGAATGTTTTTTTCATCCACTAAAACTATTATAACACACTACTATAAATAATTGACAATTGTCTGAAAAATTGATAATATTTAAATTGTTAGTACTTCTTATTTTTTGCATAAACTAAATTTTTTCTGAAATTGTACTAACACTCATCATCCTCTAGTTGGACTCCTTGAAGTCATCCAGCTAGAGCTTTTTTATTTGAAAAAAGCCACTCCGAAGAATGGCTTGACTCTAGGAATAGGATGAAATCTCACAAACATCCCGACTATATTATAGCATAAAAAAAAGCGCCCCAGTTAGGAGAGGGACGCTCGGAGTAAATTTATGAAAAATTATATATTTTTGGGTAAATATAGTATATATCTACTTCCTTAACTAGAACAAAAAGCCCTGTTTAAGGGCAGACGTTATCTTATATAGGTAAGATGAATTCATTCTACTACTTTTTGTATTCGTTTTCAAATAAAAAACACCGTCACTTAGTCAAGAACGATGCTTTAGGAGTTATTTATAACCTTAATGTAAAAGGTAAGATTATTATATAATTTACTGCTTTCGTTGTAAAGAAAAACGCCCCGGAGGGCGAGAAAACTATATTTTAAATGATGGATATTTTTTTATTAAACTTTTTAAAATCACACAATGAAATTGAATACTCAGTATGTTTTCCCATTTTTTTCATATCTAATATTTTATTTTTTACCGATTCTTTCAGTGTTGAAGTACAACTACGGTTCGTTAAGTTTCCCACAGAAACTGTTGAATCTAATT
>NZ_JBFAYB010000241.1:0-1417 GCF_040681075.1 Streptomyces sp. NPDC051907
AAGGCTGAGACCTGATGCCGAGCCGATTGTGGTGAAGTGGATGATCCTATGCTGTCGAGAAAAGCCTCTAGCGAGTTTCATGGCGGCCCGTACCCTAAACCGACTCAGGTGGTCAGGTAGAGAATACCGAGGCGTTCGGGTGAACTATGGTTAAGGAACTCGGCAAAATGCCCCCGTAACTTCGGGAGAAGGGGGGCCATCACCGGTGAGAGGACTTGCTCCTTGAGCTGGGGGTGGCCGCAGAGACCAGCGAGAAGCGACTGTTTACTAAAAACACAGGTCCGTGCGAAGCCGTAAGGCGATGTATACGGACTGACGCCTGCCCGGTGCTGGAACGTTAAGGGGACCGGTTAGTGACCTTTCGGGGTTGCGAAGCTGAGAACTTAAGCGCCAGTAAACGGCGGTGGTAACTATAACCATCCTAAGGTAGCGAAATTCCTTGTCGGGTAAGTTCCGACCTGCACGAATGGCGTAACGACTTCTCGACTGTCTCAACCATAGGCCCGGTGAAATTGCACTACGAGTAAAGATGCTCGTTTCGCGCAGCAGGACGGAAAGACCCCGGGACCTTTACTACAGTTTGATATTGGTGTTCGGTTCGGCTTGTGTAGGATAGGTGGGAGACTTTGAAGCGGCCACGCCAGTGGTCGTGGAGTCGCCGTTGAAATACCACTCTGGTCGTGCTGGATGTCTAACCTGGGTCCGTGATCCGGATCAGGGACAGTGTCTGATGGGTAGTTTAACTGGGGCGGTTGCCTCCCAAAGGGTAACGGAGGCGCCCAAAGGTTCCCTCAGCCTGGTTGGCAATCAGGTGTTGAGTGTAAGTGCACAAGGGAGCTTGACTGTGAGACCGACGGGTCGAGCAGGGACGAAAGTCGGGACTAGTGATCCGGCGGTGGCTTGTGGAAGCGCCGTCGCTCAACGGATAAAAGGTACCCCGGGGATAACAGGCTGATCTTCCCCAAGAGTCCATATCGACGGGATGGTTTGGCACCTCGATGTCGGCTCGTCGCATCCTGGGGCTGGAGTCGGTCCCAAGGGTTGGGCTGTTCGCCCATTAAAGCGGTACGCGAGCTGGGTTTAGAACGTCGTGAGACAGTTCGGTCCCTATCCGCTGTGCGCGTAGGAGTCTTGAGAAGGGCTGTCCCTAGTACGAGAGGACCGGGACGGACGAACCTCTGGTGTGCCAGTTGTCCTGCCAAGGGCATGGCTGGTTGGCTACGTTCGGAAAGGATAACCGCTGAAAGCATCTAAGCGGGAAGCCTGCTTCGAGATGAGGACTCCCACCTCCTTGAGAGGGTAAGGCTCCCAGTAGACGACTGGGTTGATAGGCCAGATGTGGAAGCCGGGCAACCGGTGGAGCTGACTGGTACTAATAGGCCGAGGGCTTGTCCTCAGTTGCTCGCGTCCACTGTGT
>NZ_JBFAYB010000242.1:0-1416 GCF_040681075.1 Streptomyces sp. NPDC051907
TTTTAGCCAAATCGGAGGGACTTACGGTGGAACCTTTGTAGACCAAGCCACCTATGAAACGCAAGTAGCTTCAGCAATTGCTCAAGGTAAACGAGCGCACACTTATATTTGGTATCAAGTCGGAGGTTCACAAGAAGTAACAAAAGCAGCACTTGACCGCTATTTACCAAAAATTCAAACGCCAAAGAATTCTATTGTAGCTTTGGACTATGAAGGTGGAGCAAGTGGAAATAAACAGGCCAATACTGATGCGATTCTTTATGGAATGCGACGTGTAAAAGCGGCTGGATATACTCCAATGTATTATTCTGACAAGCCTTACACTTTGGCCAATGTTAATTATAAGCAAATCATCAAAGAGTTCCCTAACTCACTTTGGATTGCAGCTTATCCAAATTATGAAGTAACACCAGTTCCAAACTATAGCTTCTTCCCAAGTATGGACGGAATTTCAGTATTCCAGTTCACATCAACTTATGTTGCTGGCGGACTTGATGGAAATGTTGATTTAACAGGAATCACAGATAATGGATACGGAAAACAGCAAGGCCAAGTAGTTAAACCCGATACTGCTATACCGGCCATTGAAAATGGTAAAGAAGCCAATGAAGTTAAAGGAAACGATGTAGAAGTTGGAATGACGGTTAAAGTAAACTTTGGCGCTAAGAATTATGCCACAGGAGAAACAATTCCTCAATGGGTAAAAGGTCAACCACATAAAATCATCCAGAAGAATGGAGATACTGTCTTGCTTGATGGTATTATGAGCTGGTTATCCGTTCATGATGTGGAAACTATTGATGCTTCTACAAGCCAGCCAACGACACCCGCAAAAACTCATATTGTTCAGTCAGGCGATACTTTGAGCGGTATTGCTTCAAACTGGGGTACAAACTGGCAAGAATTAGCACGTCAGAACAGTTTATCTAATCCGAATATGATTTACATTGGTCAGGTTATTAGCTTCACAGGCGGTCAATCTGGGGCTACAGCACGAACTTACACTGTACAATCTGGTGATAATCTTTCATCAATTGCGAGCCGTTTAGGAACAACAGTTCAAAGTTTAGTTTCAATGAATGGCATCTCAAATCCTAATTTGATTTATGCTGGTCAAACTTTAAATTATTAAAAATTAACCCCGCTTCGGCGGGTGTTTTTTTGTTTAAAATAGTACTATATTTTACATAAAAATTTCTCAAATATTACTTTTTAATAATCGATAAAGTTTGTTTGAAAATGTGTGATATACTAATTAGTTTGCATTTTTCTTTGACATAGCATCTAAAATACTATATGATATAATAAAGACATTGTTTAAGAGTTTTTTCGTGTTGGAAAAAGAAGAAAATTATGCCAAAGCTATAAAGAATTGGATAGTTGTGATTTCTTCCATTACGTTTATAGTGAACTTAT
>NZ_JBFAYB010000243.1:0-1376 GCF_040681075.1 Streptomyces sp. NPDC051907
CCTTGCCATCTCCTGCCTCTTTCAATCCGCTTAGTTTATTTTTCCATTGTTCGTGAAACCATTCGTCGTCTTTGTCAGCGACTTTATGATTCTTCAAGATATCCTTGTCTTTAAAATCTAGGACATTTTTTTCTTTTTGCGTTGTCATAATAACACCTCATATTTTAGCTTCTAAGCGATTTTAGTTAGTTCGTGGTAAATTATCCACGAAATGGTTTAAGCGCTCAATGTAACCGCAATTTTCATGATTTAATGCTATTCTGTCAGTTCTTTCACTACTAACTCTACTTTCCAGGTCTTTGTATCTCCAGAAAGTCCACCATGCTCAAAGCTTGTTCTGCGAATAACGTTGTAATTATCATCATTCCAAATTCCAGCATCTGTCAGTCCATCAATTAATGCTTTAGAAGCTGGTTCATAATTTGGTGGATCATATTTAAAGCGTTTGGGTGGATAAATTACGACGAACACATCGCAACGGTGTTTCTCATGAAATTGCTCAAATACTTCATCTGACTGGTCTAGCCATTCATGAGCTGTTCTACATGCAATCCGTCTTAAACGCTGTTTAGTATTATTGGCTGCAATTCTTGAACCATAAGTTGTGCCCTTGTTATCATTCTCATTTATCATTTCTTTTCTGAGAAAGTTAAATTCAAACTTCACTTGCTTCTCCAAATCTAACAATTGCAGGCATCTGATCCATGCGATTAAGAATAAAAATAATCTCATGCTCAGATTTCTCTGCCAGCTTCTGCTTTTTAATTCTTCCGAGTGGGTAATGTTCGTTTTCCCACTGCTCAATGATCATTGTTTTCATTGCTTCTCCTAGAATGGCAATTGACTAACACGCTTATCTTTAATGTTTTCAAAATTGAATGCTTTTTTTCCAATACCTCTGAACAAACGGCTATATGTCCTGTTGTGATATTTTTTTCTTATTTCATCACTTTTTAGATTAGTGGTAATAATTGTCTTAGTCCTTGCATCCAAAACTTCTGTCAGTAAAGACATCGACCATTCTGTTATTTTCTCGCTTCCAATATCATCAATAACTAATAAGTCAGTATTTCTAAAAACTTCCATGAAGTATTCAGTTGAATAAAAGCTGTCTTTATTATCAAAACTATCTTTGATTAAGTGAAGAACCTCTGACCAACTTGCAAAAATAACGGTTAAATCAGTATGCTGCAAACAATCTTTTAAGATGCTCATGGCTAGGTGACTTTTCCCTGTTCCTGCTGGCCCGCTTACTACTGTGTTTCCCTCACCGCCAGTATAATAATATTCAGATACTTCTTTTGCGAACGCCAAAGCTCTCTTTTCTTCGTCAGTTACTGCATTAAAATTTTCAAAACTTGCTTTTTTTATTGTCA
>NZ_JBFAYB010000244.1:0-1364 GCF_040681075.1 Streptomyces sp. NPDC051907
AGAATCTCAAAATAAAGCCATTGAGATTCTTCCACTTCTTTACCATAAGCCTTTAATTTTCGTTTTAAAGAATTATCAATTAATCCCTCAATCAATTGAGATTCTGTTGGACTCAAGTGTTCTTGCGAGCGAATAGCCTCAGTTTTAATGGCATAATTGGTTTCTTCATTATTCCAAAATTGATGAAGTGCGTCTTTTTGCTTGGTAAGATGTTCAGTCAGTTCATCAAGTAAAACACGAGCATCTCGTTCTTTAGCCATTTGTGCAAGGGTCGCATCAATATCAGGCTGTTGTTTATCTACTTTCATATTATCAAGTTTTGTGCTTAACTCATTGACTAAGGCTTGCGTTTTTTCAACGGATTGAACCAGAGGAATTGATTGTGCTTTTAATTCTTTTGTTTTTTCTTCAATATGACGAATGTCCATTATTATTTCTCCTGATGATTAGTTGTAGTTGTAGTTGTAGTTGCAGTATTGATATTTCCTTTTTGATCTGAGATCGCTGTAAATGAACCTGCCACAAAAGCTTCTGTATCGGTAAGCTGAACATCAAAGCGATCAATTACACGAATTTTAGTAGTATCAGTTTCAAATGCACCAGCACCAATATTTGTTGGAAGCAATGACATGTTTTCACGGTCAAACAATGTAATAGCTTGCGACATATCTCCATAGTAAAGTGGATAAACTGTTGATCCAGTATTTGGAAGCCAGCGATCTGCAACAACAATAACTTGTTTACCTTTAATTAGATATGAATTAGGTTTTTTTGGGTCTGGTTCGAGCAAATATTTACCTTCAGCAGTTTTAACCAAAGCAAGTTTATTCAACCCTGACTGGTTAGTCAAAAGACTTGAAGTGGCGATAATCGCAGGATCAACCGCTGTATTAATCATAGTAATAACATCGTCAAATTTAGCGATTGTTGGTTTTTTAGGTGCTGCTTTCATTACTTCGATAATCGCTTGGTTACGAGTCACAACCACTTTCTTAGCAATCCAGCTTCATAACCATGCAAGAATATTTTCTGCTGTATCTTTAAGCAATGTATTCGTTGCAGTGATGATTCCCGCATAACGTTTAATCAAGTATTTGATAATTATCAACTGAGGATTGTCAAGGTCTGGAATTTTTCCATCTTCTGCATCCATTACAGTCAACGGAGTTACATCAGTCCATTTTTCATATACACGACTACCGTTTGAAGTAGAAACACTCTCAACACGTACATATTGTTGTAGCGAGTCATATTGGCGAACCAATGTGTTAATCATAGTACGGATATCTTGCGGAATAGTAAGTCCAGCAGCACTATCACTTCCGCTAGTTTCAGTTTTAGATGAAACGGTATTCATAAACGCC
>NZ_JBFAYB010000245.1:0-1361 GCF_040681075.1 Streptomyces sp. NPDC051907
AGTCTTAGCTGCGCTCAATAAGTCGTCATCGACTTTATTTGCAAGAGATAGCCCAAGTTGTTTATTAGATTCTCCAATTGGATCACCATAACCAGATAATGCGGCTTCATCCGTGATTTCTGTACCTTTTGCAGCTTTTTTAATTGTTACTGACTTAGTAGTAGTTCCGATTTTATCTAACGAAATTTCTCCGCCTTCTGCAACATCAGCAGCATCGCCAATATAAGTAAAAGCTGGGAATTTCAAAGTATTACCTGGTTGTCCTTGAAGTGTTGTGTCAACTTGTGCAAGAGGTGCAAACCGAAGTGCTTTATTCAATTCGTATGAAACAATTGGTGCAAGCACCTCTGGATTTACTAAGTCTGCAAGTGTTGTTTTTTGTTTTGACATTTTAATAGCCTCCTGTTAATTTTTTAAATTCATCTGGATTTGATTTTGCTAATTCAGCTTTTTCAGCATAAGTCATCGAATCAAATTTATCTTTATCGACTGATATTACATTACCCGGAACACGTTTAGGCGTTGTTCCTGTGTTTCGTGCTTTTTCCCACTGTGAGCGTTGATTATCAAGTAAATTGAGGAAAGTTTTTACATTACTGTAAGTTTTTTCTTCATCAACATCAACTAACAATCCTAATTCAGCAGCACTTAAAGCAATTCCACTTTCTTTCAATACTTCGTCAGCTTGACTGGTAATGTTTGAAATTTTGATTTGTGCTTTAAGGCTTGCGATTTCATCGTCTTTAGCTTTTTGAAGTTCGGCAGCTTTTTCTTCGTCAGATTTTTCTTTAACTGACTTTTTGCCACCTTTTTCAAGTTCTTCAATACGAGCCAGCGCTTGGTCAAGCTGTGTTTTTGTTTCATTTTTTTCAGCCTGCTCTTTTCCGATTCGTTTTTGAAGCTTTTCGACGATTTTGTCGCTGTCAGTTAACTCATCTTTATCGTCCCTTCCTGGCTCTCCGTTACCTGGAGGATTTTCTCCTGGATTAGGTTCTCCTTGTGGATTTGGATCAGGCGTCCCTAATCCTCCGTTTGGATCATCAGCAAAAAGTTGCAAATTAAGGGGTAAAAGTTCTGTTTGTTCCATTTCTGGTTCCTCCTACTCGCATTTAAAGACTTGGGAGTCTGATTTTCTCGTGTTTTATTTAGTGTCCACAACG
This sequence comes from Streptomyces sp. NPDC051907, assembly GCF_040681075.1. Taxonomy (NCBI): domain Bacteria; kingdom Bacillati; phylum Actinomycetota; class Actinomycetes; order Kitasatosporales; family Streptomycetaceae; genus Streptomyces; species Streptomyces sp. NPDC051907. The sequence goes on from NZ_JBFAYB010000245.1 coordinate 1,161, forward strand.
TTCGGAAACGGACATAAGAAAAACCCATGGAATTCGACGGGTTTAAAAGTTTATTTGCTATAATTGAATTACTGGCTCATTTGCCTAGTATCTAGTAGAAAGGAAAAATAATTTGAGTTCTATAAAAAATGCTTACATCAAGTTCTGGTACACATTGATTTTGGTAGCTAATCAGAAAAACGATTCAGATGCTGAATTAGT
>NZ_JBFAYB010000246.1:0-1224 GCF_040681075.1 Streptomyces sp. NPDC051907
CGACTTTAAACTATAAGTAAGGCAAGCTCTAACAAAGCTTTTCTTACTCTAATTATAGCAAATTGGAGAATAAAAACAAAATGAATAATACAACAAACAAAGAAACTTATATCCTTGATGATTCAATCGCTTTTGAACTCATGGACTTATTAAAAGCCAAGGCACGCCATTTTATCCAGCTTAATGAGTACGTTTATCGCTTGTTTGACGGTCAATCAGTTGTGACTTTCACAACTTTAGAAAACGATATTCAAGTAGAAATGGTTAAGGGGTAAGAAAATGGCAACAATAGACGAGCAGTTGAACGTACGCACAGAAATCGAGCAAGCAGTCGCAAAGCAATGCGATTATACAGAATTTAACCCAGTATTCGAAGATTTGTTTTTCTCTCTTAACCAGCTCGAAGAACGAGACGGCTTCAAATTGGAAAAATACGATATCTATAAAGCGTTAATGACCGCTTATAGTGTGGGATTTAATCGCGGTAAAAAAGCGCACAAACCTACAAAATGGCTAGAAAAAGAAACCGAAGAATTTGAAAATTATTGGCAACTCTATAACACCGTAAAAAATCAGGCTATTAAAGATATATCAGGCGGAAGCGTGGCAAGACAATGCCGTGAATTTAATGCTTTAGTCACTCGTAGAATGTACGAAGCAGGAATGTCAGAAGAAAAGAAAAACTGGACTTCTTGGGATAAGTAAGGGGGCAAGACAGGCAAAAAGGATTGAGAAAATGACAAATATTATTAGAGCTTGTCCTTATGTGGCTGGTATTGATAGCTTAGGTATGCGAAGTTTACAAGTCTATCACACGGAACTGACAGATAAGCAGATTGGGAAATTAGACCCATTGAACGCCAATACAGGCACCGTTGATTATTCTTTTAAAGTTCGTAAATACAAGCACGGTGTCCGCTTTGAGGGCGAAAAAGAGGGCGGAGAAATCAGCTTATTTGATGAGGTAGCGAAATGATAGAACACCACCAAGGCTACACGGCAAGGAAACGGCTAGGGCGGAATAGTTTCAGGACGATAGGAAAACACCCCTATAAGATGATTCACAATGCAAGAGCGGTTAAATATGACTTAATACAGCAGTTCGAAGCAAGTACAGGTATTATCTTACCCAGCGGAGTGAAAGGCAACTTATGCACGCAACCAGGACCGACAGATAGCCGATGACCGTGCCGTGGTGCAGCAGTTCGAAGTGCTGCCGGACCG
>NZ_JBFAYB010000247.1:0-1212 GCF_040681075.1 Streptomyces sp. NPDC051907
TCTTATTATGATAATCAATATCATAATAAGATGAGTTCAATTTTATCAAAAGGGTTACTTCAGCTTAATGGTAATTTTGCTCAGCTAGATTCGTTTTTATTAATTTTTGTCTATGTACTAGGAATTTTGATTTGTTTTATTTCCTTACTATTAAATTGGAATACTTATAACAAAAGAACCTATACACCATTAATATCCATGTTAGGCTTTTGCTTACCCTTGACAGTTCATAATGGAGAAATTATTCTTTGGATGGTATTACTGGGTTTAATAATTGCATTTGTAGGTAGTATTTTCTATATTTTTGCAATTGGTAAGACATACAATTAAAAAAATGATAAATTTTATGATGTTTTTGAGTAATACTTAAATAAAAGTAAAAACCTAGTCTCTGATGATATGCGAATCAGAGACTGGTTTTTTTATTGTACAAAAGAATCTAAGTATTCTCAAACTTCAATCCTTGATGGAATAAATTTCCCGTTCGCGCTCGGGAACTCAATCATGATAAGCAAATGAGTTTCTGTATTCCATATACCTCTAATTTACCATTAAAAAGTTAACAAAAGTAATCAATAAGTTAAAGAATGAATGAAATACGATAGAGTCTGTTAGTATTCTTCTACGATGATAGATAAACGTTACCGCCAAACTCATAGGTAGATAAATAAGAAAAACCCAGCTATAGCCACTATGCATAAATGTAAATAATAAACTGGAAAAAACAAATGCAATTTTATTATTGCTAAATATTTTATAAATCGATGCTCTAAAAATACTTTCTTCAAGTATTGGGGCAAGTAATGCAACTCCTAAGATTTTGCCAAACCACAACAATGAACCCATTACACTATCTATTGCTATTTGGTTATCCATTCTTCCCAAATGATGGAACTGTATAAACTGGCTAAATAATATGTCTAATGCAACTGAAGGTATTATCAGTATTAAGATTAATATAATATTCTTCCACTTTAACGTTCTCTTAGCGTTTTTGTAAAATCCATTTTTTATGCCTAACATTATAGCAATTAAAATAATCAACAGACCAATTAAAATGAAATTCACTGTAATTTTATTTGCAACTCCAAATAGATTTTGCCTTTCATTTTCATATTCTACGTAATATAAAGGTACTTGTGAAAGAAATAGTAAAAATAGTGCTAATATAACTGTTTTAGATTTATTCCAAATATTTATCATTTTTCCTCT
>NZ_JBFAYB010000248.1:0-1205 GCF_040681075.1 Streptomyces sp. NPDC051907
TAATTTCTTCGCTCTCATTAATAGTGCTGACATAGAAACATTCCATTTATTTCTTAAAGATAAAATATATTGTAAAGTCAAGTTATCACTATCCACATCTGTCCTAAACTCCTCTGAAGGCAACAGAAACGCAGAAGCAAAATCATTCGCTTCTTGCTCCATATTTCTATACTCAATAGGCTCTAAATCTTGAGGATTTATTATTCCTGAATGTAAAATCCAATGTCCTAATTCGTGCGCTGATGAAAATTGTCTTCTAAAAAAATCTGTTTCCTTATTTTCAAGAAAAATTATATAATACATTTCCTCTTTAAATTTTTCCATTCCACCAAATGCATCAACTTTATCCATTGTATGAGGAATATCACAAACTAAAAATCCTTTTCTCTCTAATAGATTAACCATATTTGCTATTGGTTTAGAGCCGATCCCCCAATACTCTCTTAAATTTTGTGCTATTTGCTCAATGTCTTTCTTTTCATGTAAAATAGAAATTTCCTTTAAAAAATCTTTATCTACTTCCAATAAAGGAAAGTCAAGATAATCTTCTAAAAAGCTCCTATAAAAGTAGGCAAGTTTTTTCAGTGACTCCGTTGGTGATTTCTGTTTCTGAGTTGCCGTAAAGCGTGACCTATAGAATGTTTCACTCTTTTTTGGAACTGATGAATCTTTTCCAAAATAAAAATTTAGAGGAAAACCCAACTCTTTTACAATTCTAAACAAAGTTTCAGCTGGTGGTTCTGACTTCCCATTCTCATATTTTGAAACCATTTGCTTTGAGACTCCAAGAATGCTAGACAACTCTGTAATTGAATAAGACCTAAAATATCTCGCTTCTTTCAATCGTTCTCCATTAAATGCTTTCATTTTTTCAATTCCTAACTAATTTTCTTCTTTTTTTCTTTAAGTTTAATCTTAATTGGCTCTTCAGAAACAGCCCCTGTTGTTTTACTAGTTGTAACTGGACTAGGTAATATTCTATCAGGAATTATTTCTTCATCTATAAAATCAAGATGAGCATTTATAGTAACTAGCGTAACACTACCCGTTTTCGTATCTCGTCTAATAACAAACACATTACCTAAATTTTCATAAAATTCTCCATACATAGACTTGCAAACCTCTTGAGAATGTTTGATTTCATTTTCAAAAACTGACTCATCATCCTCAAAAAGAGCTACTTCACTATTAGAAGCAAAATTAAA
>NZ_JBFAYB010000249.1:0-1157 GCF_040681075.1 Streptomyces sp. NPDC051907
CGGTTTGTTGTTTAACCTCTGATAAGGTTTCAAGTTTAAAGAGAACCTCTTTTGACCGTGCTTGACTATAAGACGGCTCTAGCCAATAAATGAGCCGATGAAAGAAGTTCTCATTCGTTTCATATATTCCTAGTTCAGGGTTATAAACGCCTAACAGTCCGCTTTGGTGGTCTAGTTTGATGACTTTTAGCGTTTTATAGATGATTCTAGCCGTATCTAAGGGACTTAGTGACTTGGGTGCGTTGCCGTCTTCCTTAGGTGTGCTTAAAAATAAGTTACGGTGTTCAAAGAATAGTTTTTTAACCGCTCTAAGCGTTTGAGTGTGTGCTTTGACATAGTCAGGGCTATTAATGATTTCTTTTTCTTGTTCTAACCAGTCTTTCAAACTGTCTTGATAACCTGCGATATTGATGACTTTTTTGCCGTCTTCGCCATAATCTGTGAAGTTCTCTATTGTAGGTTTTGGACTTCTTACGTTTCCCTGTGGTGTTTCTGCCACAAGTTTATCTAATTGGTCTGTCATGACTTCCTTTCTATTTCATCTTGAATACACTTTTCCAAATAGTTGCCAGCTCGTCATCAGGTAAGGGCGGACTGGTTCGATTGTTAAAGGTTCGCAATAAGTCCATGCAATGATTGTTATCAATGCCGATTTTTCTCCAGTAGTGCAGAATGCGGTTCGTGTCATTGTTTCGATTCCCTTTTCGTGCGCCTTGGTTGAATAACTCCCACATTTCAGCGCCATAAGTCCGACTTCCTAGCGTTGGGTTCTGTCTTTTTTTAATTAAGTATATCAAGACAGTTCAAGAGAGAAAGTTAGATTTTGAAGCAATGCCTACCATGCAATCTCATGCTTTTGGAAATTTTCATCAGCAGTTCATTCCAATTTTAACGAGTAGTCTATTCATTGTCTTATTTGCTTCCATGGTTTCAATCCTTGTCGCCACTAGTTATGAATCAAAAGAAAACAGATTTTATCGATTTGCGGGAATTGATTTGCAGAAAAATTTAATTATAAAAGTTTTATCTGGAACTTTAGCGACCTTTGCTTGGATTATTATTTCTAGTATCATTTATTTTCTGGTAATTGGGGTGGTGAATGGTTTTGGAGCATGGAATTATCCCGCCTATCTTGGTGATTCGGATTTGAAAACAGG
>NZ_JBFAYB010000250.1:0-1145 GCF_040681075.1 Streptomyces sp. NPDC051907
CCCGTTGCGCTTTTCTCTAAAATCGCAAAGCTTTGAGAGCTTTTCGTCAGTTCTTGAAGTGAAGTAGGTAAACCATCAACACCTTTTTTTAGTAATTCTGTTGACTTAGCAACATCATCAGTAGAATAGCCCATTTGAGCCATTACTTTCGGATAGTTTGTTAAAGTATCAAAACGACCAATCGCTGCACCAAGCGAGTCCGAAACCAAATTTACTGCCTTATTCATAATGGCAAAGGCACCAACTCCTTTTAGGATGTCTCCAGCAGATGAGCCGAGTTTTTGACTTTTGCCACTAGTTTCATCAAACGATTTGCCAAGCATCTCACTTTTTTCTTTCATGGTCAAAAACCGACCATTAGCAGCTCTCCATCGCCCATTTTTATCTTGAAATGCTCCATCATATTTTGTAGATAAACTTTCGATAGAACTTGCTGTAGAACTTGCTGTACTAGTAGCGCTTTTCATGGTTGAAGTGAAATTTTTATCAACAGCACTCAGAACCGCTTCTACACTATAAGATTCCATGTTTTTCCTCCTTTCTTACTTATTTGCTTTTTTCATGAGGTTAATTAGTTTTTTGTCCTTTTTAAAAGCACTGTCCGAAGTTTCGATTCCTAAAATATCATTTTCAAATTTTTCTTTATCAAAAAACTTCTTGAAGGTCGAATAAACTGGAACTTGCTTCTTACCTTGTTGCTTAGTTGATTGAACTTGCCAATTTGCCCATGCTTGTTGGTAAATAAATTAGGATTAACTGTTTCTGCCGCAGTCATTCCAATAAATTCCATAGAAGTAAAGGCAAACATAACCATTTGTAAGGCACCAACAAAGTTCCAAGCACCGTGTGGGAAGAGTTGAAAGCCATCAAAAATGTTGCTTAGTGAAGCAGAGTCATGAACGGTTTTTCCGCTTAAAACAGTGCTATAGTGAAAATTACCAGCTACTAAAATAATCGCAGTGACAATCATTCCAATGATTGCTGCTACTTTAATCATCGCAAACCAAAATTCAGTTTCACCAAAAAAGCGAGAATTTAAAGTATTAAGTCCAAAAAGAAGAGCTAGCATGACAATTTCAATCAACCAAAGTGGAACCTGAGGAAGCCAAAATTGAATATAAGTTCCGATTGCTGTCAATTCAGAG
>NZ_JBFAYB010000251.1:0-1122 GCF_040681075.1 Streptomyces sp. NPDC051907
CCGCGGTCGACCAGGGAGCGCAGATTCGAGCGCAGTGCCCGCCGGCCGGACCTGTCTCCCTTTGCGACGCCCAGCAGGTCAGCGACGTCTCCACTCGCCCAGTCGGTGTCGGGCCGGGAACCCACCACCGTCAGGATTTCCTGCATGCGCCGCCCCCGGACGACGACCTCTTCGCTGAGGCGTGCATCCAGAACTGGGCTGTCCGTTGCCACTGCTGCGGGGGCTTCCGGGGTGGACGAGGCGGCCGTCGCGGAGGCTGCGTCTGCGGGGGAGCCGGGGGCGGGCTCGTCCTCATCCTTGTCGTCGCCGGGGACGACCCACAGGTGGGTGACGGCGTCCGGTGCCGATTCCATGAGGCCGAGGTCGACTGCACGGTCGTACTGACACCGCAGAGTCGCCAGAGCCGACTGTGTTGTGTCGTCCATGGCGGCGATTTCGGCCTGCATTTCCCGTGCCTCGCTCAGCGCTTTCTCCAGGCCGCTGACAGTGCGGTCGCACTTCTGCCGAGCCGCCTTGATGCGGCCGGGCAGGTATCTCATTCCGTCCATGGGGATATCGGAAGGATCTTCGGGAATTGGCTGATGGGCCATAGAAGTACGGTAGGGGCCGGACAGTGTGCCCGCCATGCTTTCGGTGGTTCGCTCTCCCGAGGCCAGGGGAAAGTCCGGTTTCAGCCTATTTGGGATGCGATATTTATTCGCGTGTGGACTGTTGTTTCATTTCTCGCGCGAGTGCTTGAGAGGCAGAGAGTCCTCCGTCTCAGGATAGATGGCTGATCATGTGACGTATGGCGAGAACGTCCGGTTATAGCTGGCCACTTGCACTCGAAGGTGAGTGGGACGGTTCGTCGACCTCTGGCAGCCAGGGGCCGGCCAGAGTGTCGAGCAACTCGCGGTTGAGGGACTCCGTGCCGTCACGGATGGCCCGGATAGCGCCACTGCGGACGAGGTAGCCCAGACGTTGGACTGTGCCCCCGGTAATGTGGTGCAGGTGCTCGGCCATGTCCGGAAGAGAGCCGGGCACGTGTTTGCGCAGCCGCAACGCTTCTTCTGTCTGTGTGATGACGTCGTGCCAGGCCGGCCCGGGCGGTGTGGGGCCGAGTGCCAGGGGAATGAGTCGGCG
>NZ_JBFAYB010000252.1:0-1108 GCF_040681075.1 Streptomyces sp. NPDC051907
GGGGAGCCGGGGTGTCCACTGGAGGGGTTCGGTGATGCCGTGCTCGTCGAGGAGCGCGTGCGCGGTGTGGGTGAGCAGGTCGGCTTCGGCGGGCAGGATCCGCCACCGGAAGCGCTGGTACTGCTGGCGCTGCGCCTGGGTGCCGGCTGCGAGGTCGGGGTGGGCGAGGTGCGGTGGCGAGCCCGTCAGGGCGTGGAAGATCCAGCGCTGGGCGTGCGCGGCGTCGGGGCTGGTGGTTCGAGCGCAGGCGGCGCTGCAGGTCGAGCCAGGCCCGTGCGTCGATGAAGCTGGGGCGGCTGGTGAAAAGGGCTCGGCGGCGCGCGTAGTCGATGGGGGCGCCGTCGAGGTGGTCGGCCAGGAGGATCAGCGCGTGCAGGACGTCGGTGCAGTCGCTGCGGCGGGTGACCTCGGCCAGGAGCGTGGACACGTTGTGGCTGGTGACGGTGGTGCCGGTCAGATGGGTCGTGGCCTGGACGGAGGTGGTGTTGCCGGCGAGCAGGCAGGCGACGGCCAGGAGTTCATCGGCGCGTTGGGCCGCGGGCCTGCCGCTGAGGTGGCGGGGAGTCAGCCGCAGCGCCCACTCCGGCCACAGGGCGGTCGGCAGCCTCCCGGCCCTGGCGTCTTGGTTGGCCGGGGGCCGGGTGGAGTGGACGGCGGTGCGGCGTAGGCGGGCCACCGGCATGATCTGCGACTCCCGGCTGTAGCGCAGGGCCGCCTCGAGGGCGGGGGAGAGCGTGCCGCCGACCGAGACGACGCCGGCGGGATAGAGGGCGCGGCCGGAGGCGGCCACGCGGTCGGTCAGCCACCGCGCGGCCCGGGAGGCTGCCGGGATGTTCGCGGCACGCAGGATCGGAAAGGGCTGCCGTGATGGCCGCGGCGGTGGCTGCGGCGTCGTCGGCGCGTAGTAGCTGTGCACGTCACTGCGCCGGGTGCCCGGATCACGTTGTGAACGCGGAGGCAGCGGGTTGCCCGGTAGCGCTCAAGACGTTCGAGGACCTCGCCCGGAGCCACCAGGCCGAGGTCGTCGGACGTCGCGTGATTGAGGACCAGGGCCCCCAGGCTCTTCACGTCCCGCAGCGCCGCTCGCAAGGGCACCCCACCCGGCCCG
>NZ_JBFAYB010000253.1:0-1064 GCF_040681075.1 Streptomyces sp. NPDC051907
CTCTAATGTTCCCAAAAGAGTGATTAATCGAGTTGTTTTTGTATTTTGGAGTGACGACAAGGTTGAAATCAAAAATGCTGATAAAGCTATAAACATTGATGAAAAGCTTATAATAGTGTCATTGCTATAAAAACTGTTGTTTATTTCATAATTCTGCTTTAGGTGCTGGATTTCTAAATCATTGTACCTATTTCTGACTTCTCTCATCAATATTTTATAATCTTTTTTATTATTTATCTGTTTAATATCTTTTGAAAGCTGCAACAATATTTTCTCTCTACTTTTTTTATCAAAGTAATATTCCTCTAGGATTCGATTGTTCGTATTCATTATTTGTGTACCCTTCACGCGCTCAAGCGCTTTTTATTTTGCATTCCTAAAATTTAGGATTTGTTTTATAGATTTGAACCTTAGCATTTTTAAGCATTAGCTTATCCGAAAAGCACTAAATAATACTAAAGGTATGTGCTTATAGTGAATTGTTACAAGCCTTTTAACGCAGGCATTTTCCCCTTGGTTATTTTTTGAACCTTTAGGGCTATGTTAATAAATGTTAAGGTTCACAGTTATATAGACTTTAGCACTATTAAAGTTCTAATCTATTGCTTTTTTCATTTCATGAATAACTCTTCTTAATTTTGGCAAAGGTAATTCCATAAGGTCAGCAAACTGTTCTTGTGGTAGTCTGTAGTGTTCTCCAAACATTTTCTCATACTCAGCTATAATTACAGCCTTTTGCATTTTTTCATCTAAGTTATCAATACTCTTTAAGTAGTCCGATAGTTTCATGCTTCCTCCTTTTTTACCCCACCAACTCAAACCAACACAACTCACACAGCAACGCACGAGCCTCGTCATAAGCGTTGTGATGATAGCCGTAGAAGTCTAAGAAGTTGTATATATTTAACGTGTCGTGCGTGATGATGTCGAAACGGCTGATGTAATCAATGGCACAGTCTCTAAAACTCTTTGTACTCATATCACAGCACATTGACGTTATTAGTCGTTTAGTGGCGTCATAGTGGCAACCAGTTATTTTACAGAACTGTGTTATATCATCAAAG
>NZ_JBFAYB010000254.1:0-1056 GCF_040681075.1 Streptomyces sp. NPDC051907
CGGGAACGGCACCTGGTTGTAGCGACGGGACCATCCCCGCGTGCACGGGGAGCAGGTCATCGTCGCGACGTGCCCGCCCGCCCAGTAGGGGCCATCCCCGCATGCGTGCGCGGGGAGCAGGAGTGGAGGCTAGGTCGAGCCGATACACACCAGGGACCATCCCCGCATGCGCGGGGAGCAGGCGCCGCCCAGGACCAGGCCGCCCCAGGCCCAGGGACCATCTCCGCATGCGCGGGGAGCAGATCGCCACCGGCAACGACGCGGACGGCAACCGGGGACCATCCCCGCATGCGCGGGGAGCAGTCCGAGGCGCCGCGCGTGATGGTGATCCCGCCGGGACCATCCCCGCATGCGCGGGGAGCAGGTCCGTCATACCGACACCGCCTGCCGGGCCCGGGGACCATCCCCGCGTGCGCGGGGAGCAGTACAGGCCGCGCTGTCCGGCTAGCGCGATGAGGGGACCATCCCCGCGTGCGCGGGGAGCAGACAGATCAGTGGTGGTAGTTGTACGGCGCGGAGGGACCATCCCCGCGTGCGCGGGGAGCAGAGCGCCTGAGCGTTGGAAACATTGGTGTTGATGGGACCATCCCCGCGTGCGCGGGGAGCAGTCCACGAAGGTCTCCGGATGGTCGTCGTCCACGGGACCATCCCCGCGTGCGCGGGGAGCAGATTCGCGGGCCCAGGTAGACGTTCTCGTAGAAGGGACCATCCCCGCGTGCGCGGGGAGCAGGAAGTTCGGGAAGGCTTCTGCGAGGCGACGGAGGGACCATCCCCGCGTGCGCGGGGAGCAGACTGCGTGACCTGCTGGTTCATCGTGGAGGCGTGCTGTTTTTGCATAGTTTCATTGATTCCGGCAGATCGCCCATAGTGTCCGCGGTCTTCTGTCCATGGCTGTGAGGGCGCAACGTGAAGCGGTCGCTGCGGCCCCTGGTCGCCTGCTGATCGACGTCTATCGCATGATTGGCTGCGTAGGTTTCAGGCGAGAGCACTTGTTCGTGGGTTTCGGCATCACGCAGTGATCAATGAGCGCGTGAATGTTGGTGGGAAGTAAGAGCA
>NZ_JBFAYB010000255.1:0-1054 GCF_040681075.1 Streptomyces sp. NPDC051907
ACTGGAGCAGGAACAGGAACTCTAATTATCCAAAAATGGCAAAATGATCGAATGAATGCAGACTTTTTTAACTATTTGCCGAGTAACTATTGGTACCAGGCATTAGAATTATCGGATGAAGCTATTTCATTCTTGATTCATGCCTTTGCAATCCGAGGGATGAATGGTGTAATCATTCATGGTGATGCATTGGAAATGGCCGTGAAGCAAGTTTATTTCATTCAAAACAGTGCTAATAATCCGATTGGTTTCTCAGAGATAAATGTTATCCCTCACAGCAAAGATGCAATGGAATTTTTAGGGATTCATGAATGGACGGAACAGGCAATTGAACATATTGAAAGTAAATTTCCTGACTGGATTCCACTCATAGAAGAAAAGAAAGGACAGATGAGTTTATTTGAATGAATTATTTCATGAATACTAAGGAGATTTGAATGACCGACAAACTAATATCTGGTCAATGACTGGTGGGGAGGGATTGAATGAATAATGAATTGCAAGAATTATTAATACAAATCATAAAAGCAGCAATGATTGCTATTCCAATTTGGGGACTTATTATCATGGCTTTTATCATATTCATTTTCAAAAATGATATTAAAAAATGGTGGAGGAATAGAAAATGAAACTTTTGTGTAAGCTGTTCGGGCATAAGTGGGAACCATTGCCATTTACAATGAGCGAAGACCGTTGCGTAAGATGCGGAGAAATACTCAAGCATAATGCTGGGTGCTTCATTTATGATTTCAACCGCTCAGACCTTGACGAGTCTGAGAACGTGAGAGGGGAGAAGAAATAAATGGATGAATTTGAATTAATTGAGTGTTTGGAATGCAAAAACGAATTTCTCATAAATTTGGATGAAGCGCCTTTAGGTTTCTATTGCCCATATTGTTCTACAGCTCACGAATGGGAGGAATGATGACAGAATACGCAAATCCGATAGTAAATGCTGCTGTCAAACTTGGTATGAATAAGAAAGAAGCTCTTTTAATGGCTGATAATACTGCAGAAATTGATTTTGAAGCCATTAGAAAACTTAATAAATCAG
>NZ_JBFAYB010000256.1:0-1046 GCF_040681075.1 Streptomyces sp. NPDC051907
CCGGCTCGCGTACGGCGAGTCGCCGTACGCGTATCTGACGACGCGCCGCGTCGAGCGAGCTGCGGCGCGGCTGCGGCGCGGCGACACATATTTTCTTCCTTTCCATTTTGTACTAATGTCAGGCAAGGCATGTACGAGGATTGAGAAATATTTTTATTAGAGATATTTAGTTAACTGGTTTATTAGTTTATAGAGTTATTAAATTCTCAACTGATATAGTATTATTTACGGTAACAAGAGTAACAAAGTATTATAAAGGTAGTTATATCAAGGGTTTATACTGTTACCTTTCTCTAAAATAAGAGTAACAGTAAGGTATCAAGGGTAACAACTATAAAAGAGTATATCGATAGAAAGCGAGAGATAAACAGCTTAATAGAGGTAAATGTTGGATAAACTACTGACAGAATGGCTCTCAGCTTTTAACGTGGTTCAGGTTTGCACGTATTAGGGTTAAGTAAAAAGTGGTAAATATTTACTCATAAACTAGTTGCAAACGTGAACAATAAGCTTATATTGATTTCTACAAGCCTTACATCACGCGCTTTCTATTAACTGACTGGGGGGCGTGATATCATTGTCTGCGGTTGACATGCCTTCCTCTAATATCAGATACACCCTTGGCTAGCGTTAAGGTTTCTCTATCAATTACTCTTAGCTCTCCGTCTTCAAGTTTTACGATATAACTATTCTTTAATTCAGACTCATCTCCTCTGATAATCGTAGCTTCCTGCCCGTTTGATAGTTTAATGATGTCATCTCTTTTCATAGCTTGTTCTTCCTTTTATGCCAGTTGATGAACAGCATAAATAATAATTAGTAAAATAAAAACTAATTCAATAATAAATGATTGTTTGTCCTTATTCATATTCTCCTTTCAAAAAAAATAATTTAAACGATTGGATCAAGCACGAAGTAAAAAAGAAATGCTGAAAGAATCCCCCACAATAAATTATTATGAGAGATAGCATGAACTAAAGTTACTATAGCTAAAATGAACCATATCACATCAGTTGGCTTATATTTGGTTGGTAGCTTCATAATAA
>NZ_JBFAYB010000257.1:0-1040 GCF_040681075.1 Streptomyces sp. NPDC051907
CCTTACTAAAGCAGGGAGTACAACTTCTGTTATCGGTAGGATTTCAGGAAATATTACTTGGACACGAGCAGATGGAACGGCAACAACAACTATCACTTCAACTACTAATACTGATACTCAATATATGAGCGGAAGCGCAAATAGTGTGTTAACAACAAAAGTCAATGTCCCAATTGCTAACTCAGCATCACGATTCACTGCTTCTGGATTATGGGTTGACCCTAATACAGGTTTAAATGTTCCATTCTCAGCTGTTTTAGATTTAACTGTTGTACAACTTGCTAAATCAGCTGTTCTTGCGAATGTTTATGCTGGCAATGGTGGAGCGTTCTACAATTCCATGCCTGCAAGCTTAACAGTTAACGCTGATCTATATAAAGGGGGACAACTTTCTGCAGGAAATAAAGAGATATTCTTCGGTTATTCAGATAGTAGTGTAACCACAACTGGTTCAACTGGTTATAACTCAAACCTTGGATTAGGTTGGCATTTATGTACTTCATCTACAACTGGTCAAACGCCCAATGTAGCAGCTGGTACAAATACAACTTCTCAAGGGATACTAACAGTTCTACCATCGGCTGTTACAAATGCTCAAACGTTCAAGGCTATGATCATTGACCGCGCAGGTGGTACAGCAGGTACATCAGTTAGTGGAATTATTACTCTTCTTGATTATACAGATCCATTAACTTGTACGATTGATAGTACGGCAGGTAGCATTTTTAAAAACGGTTCTGGTACAACAACACTTACTTGCCGAGTATTTCAATCTGGTGCTGAAATTGATACAAATGGAAAAACTTATACTTATAAATGGTCTCAACGTGATCAAAATGGTGTATTAAATGCCAATTTTGGCGGTACAGGCAATCAATATAAAACTGGTAAAACAATTAGTGTTGCTGCGACTGATATCAATGTCAAAGCTCAATATACATGTGAGGTGAATCAATAATGAAAAGTACATTTTATGCCAATATTGAACTTGGGGGAGAAATCACACAAGTTAGCTTTAAAGCGACAAGTGCAAGTGATGT
>NZ_JBFAYB010000258.1:0-1040 GCF_040681075.1 Streptomyces sp. NPDC051907
TCACGGGCCCGGAGGACGACCCGCGCTGGGCCCGCCCGGCCCTCTGGGCGATCCTCCTGCTGGCCACCGCGCTCTACGCCTGGAACCTGACCTCGATCACCGGCAACACCTTCTACGACGCGGCCGTCTACAGCGGCACCAAGAGCTGGAAGGCGTTCTTCTTCGGCGCGCTGGACTCCGGCAGCTTCATCACGGTCGACAAACCACCGTTCGCCCTCTGGGTGATGGGCCTCTCCGCCCGCGTATTCGGGTACGGCACCTGGCAGTTGATGCTCCCGATGGTCGCGGCCGGCACCGGTTCCGTGGCCCTGCTGTACCGCAGCGTCAAGCGGGACTTCGGCGCGGTCGCCGGCACCGTCTCGGCGCTCGTCCTCACCCTCACCCCGATCACGGTCGCCATCACCCGCGACACCAACCCGGACCCGATCCTCGTCCTGCTCATGATGCTCGGCGCGGTCGCCCTCCTGAAGGCCGTCCGCAACGGCAAGTTGATGCCGCTGGTCTGGTCGGCGGTCGCGATCGGCTTCGCGTTCAACACCAAGATGATGCAGGCGTACGTCGTCCTGCCCGCGTTCTTCCTCGTCTACCTCTGGGCACGAACGTCTCCCTCGGCAAGCGCATCCGCAACCTCGCCGTCGCCACCGTCGCGCTGATCGTCTCCAGCGCCTGGTGGATGGTGATCGTCGACCTGATCCCCGCCTCCTCCCGCCCCTACATCGGCGGCTCCACCGACAACACGGTGTGGGACCTGGTCATCGGCTACAACGGCTTCGGCCGCATCTTCGGCGCCAGCTCCTCGGTCGGATCGCAGGGCAACGGGGCCTCGTTCGGCGGCAGTTCGGGCCTGTACCGGATGTTCAACGAGATCATGGGCGGCCAGATCTCCTGGCTGATCCCCTTCGCGGCGATCGCACTGATCGGCGGCCTGGTGCTGCGCGGCCGCGCTCCCCGCACCGACCCCAAGCGCGCGGCGCTGATGCTCTGGGGCGGCTGGTTCGTCCTCCACTTCCTGACCTTCTCGCTCGCCGAAGGCACCTTCC
>NZ_JBFAYB010000259.1:0-1038 GCF_040681075.1 Streptomyces sp. NPDC051907
CGCCCCACAGCCGGGATACCCCATCGAGTGGATCACGCTGTCCCGACCTCTGTGCCGGGCTCCTCACCAGGCTGTTCGACGGCCACCGCACCCCTGGTAATTAAAATAGAAGTTGCTTTAATTGCTGGATCGACTGCCGTATTAATCATAATGATAATATCATCAAAAGTAGAGAGGGCTGGTTTTTTAGGGGCTGCTTGCATGAGTGAGATGATTTCTTTATTACGAGAAACGACGACTTTCTTAGCAATCCAACCCGTCAACCATGACATAATATTTTCGGCACTATCTTTAAGTAGGGAGTTGGTCGCTGTTGTGATCCCTCCGTAGCGTCCAATCTGATACTTAACAAGTTTAAGATTGGGATCGTCATTGGCTCCAATGGTTTCATCTTCGCTATCTAATTTTGTAAGTGGGGTAATATTTGTCCATTTCTCATAAACACGAGAACCTGAGGCTGTAGTTACATTTTCAACATTGACATATTGCTCCATCACATCATATTGGCGTTTCAAGACATTAATCGAAGTTCTTAAATCTTGGGGAATGGTTAAGCCAGCCGCTTCGCCTGATTCATCTTTAGAGGAAGTGACTAGATTTGTGATTTTAGAATCGCCTCTCATTAAGGCTTTAAAATCTGAAATGAAAGAATGATCGGTTTGGTTTTCTCCATTTCCTAAGGGAAGTTGTCCGCTTGAGCGAAGATGAGCAACTTGCGTCGCTTGTGCTTCGTCGACTTGATTTCTAAGTGCATCACAACGAGCTTGTGCATGATCTCTCTTTGCGGTCAAATCTCTTAAAGTTTGAGCTGAGAAGTTTTCATTTTTGAGCATTTGATTGATTTTATCATTATAATTTTCTACTTTTTCGCCTGCTTCAATCCACAGCTCATTGAGTGTATTTAGTGTTTGATTCATTGTATTGATTCCTTATTTTCTATTGGTAAAGATACCAATTTATCGAAACTACAGATAAGGCCTGTATTTCATTACGTTAATTGCGCTTTTTATAAATGAGTTAAAACAACTGATTTTGTTG
>NZ_JBFAYB010000260.1:0-1026 GCF_040681075.1 Streptomyces sp. NPDC051907
GGAGGCGACCGCGACCGGCTCCTGGACGGCCTCACCGCGCTTGCCACCGGCACCGAAGCCCCGCACCTCGTCACCGGCCGAGCGACATCCGGAAAGACCGTGTTGGTGTTTCCGGGGCAGGGGTCGCAGTGGGTGGGGATGGCGCGTGGTTTGAGTGGGGCGTCACCTGTGTTTCGGGAGCGGTTGGTGGAGTGTGCGGTGGCGTTGTCGCCGTATACGGACTGGTCGTTGCTGGATGTGCTTGACGGTGATGGGCCGTTGGAGCGGGTGGATGTGGTGCAGCCGGCGTTGTGGGCGGTGATGGTGTCGTTGGCGGCGTTGTGGCGTTCGGTGGGTGTGGTGCCGGATGCGGTGGTGGGGCATTCGCAGGGTGAGATCGCGGCGGCGGTGGTGGCGGGTGCGCTGAGTCTGGACGATGGTGCGCGGGTGGTGGCGTTGCGCAGTAGGGCGATCACTGGGTTGGCGGGTCGTGGCGGGATGGTGTCGGTGGCGCTGCCTGTTGGTGAGGTGCGGTCGCGGATTGGGCGGTGGAGTGAGGACATTGGTGTCGCGGCGGTGAATGGTCCGTCTTCGACGGTGGTGTCGGGTTCGGCGGGTGCGCTGGATGAGTTGATGGTGGTGCTGGAGGCGGAGGGTGTGCGGGCACGCCGGGTGCCGGTGGATTACGCCTCTCACTCCGCGCATGTGGACGGGATCCGGGAGGAGGTGCTGCGGTTGTTGGGGCCGGTGGTGCCTCGGTCCGCGGAGGTGGCGTTCTACTCGACGGTGTCGGGTGGGCGGATTGATACCGCGGGGTTGGACGCGGAGTACTGGTTCCGTAATCTGCGGCAGACGGTCGAGTTCGAGAAGACGACGCGGGCCCTATTGGACGACGGTCACCGGGTCTTCGTGGAGGCGAGTCCGCATCCGGTGCTGACGATCGGTCTTCAGGAAACCTTCGAGGACGCGGGTGAGGCCGCTGTTGTCGTGCCGTCGTTGCGTCGTGACGAGGGCGGGATGGAGCGTTTCCTGCTGTCTGCGGGGCAG
>NZ_JBFAYB010000261.1:0-1023 GCF_040681075.1 Streptomyces sp. NPDC051907
CTCCCCTGGCGGGCCCGAAGGAAGCACGGACGGACGCGGCCCCGAGGCCTCAGGCCGAGGCCCGGTCGTCCGCGGGCGAAGGGGTGTTATATCATTTACAAAAGCCAATACATTGTCATTGCTGATTTTAAAGTCATCTAACAGCCCTTGTGTGGCTTTCGGTTCGTCAAACTTCTCAAAGTTAAGCGATAAAGCGATTTTAAGGACATACTCTAAAACGTCTTTGCGTTTAATATAATCATCCTTTATTTTCCAATCGTCATTATCTGCGGTAAAAGACTTTTCAAAAGGCACGATAAGCAAACGTCTGTATGTTCCATTTGACTTATTTCTAAACTTTGGTAAAAAGTTAGTGGACTGAATGACTAATTTATTAAAGACGGCTAGTGTCGGTTGTTTTCCTTTCGCTTCAATCGGTACTGGGTCGCCAGTAACCACAGAAAAGTAATTCCCTGCATTGTCTAAGTAGCTGACTTGGCTGTCATCTCCAATAATGCAAGTCTTCCCAACGACTTGGGAAAGAGAAAAACGTTCAGAAAACTGTTCAGCTTTGACACTTGCGACGTTCTCACGTCCGATTAAGTTCATGATGAGACTTTGAAAAGTCCCTTTGCCGTCGTTCCCCTTACCGACTAGCCAAACGCCTTTGCGATAGGAGTAGTTGCCGTTGGTACTTGCGGAAATAATCTGCCATAAAAGGCTAACGAGTTCTTTATCTCCACTCATTAAATCATAGAGCCAGTCGTCTACGTTCCAACCGTTAATATTGGGTACTTTTGCCTTGTCATTGTACTTGGTCGCAATGGTTGAGGTAAAGACATATTTAGGACTGAATGGCTCTAATTGCTGGGTTTTCTTATTGAAAATACCGTTCGCAACTGGGATAAGATGAGCTTCTGTGGTTTGTTGCTTAACCTCTGCTAAAGTTTCAAGTTTAAAGAGGACCTCTTTAGACCGTGCCTGACTGTATGCTGGGGCGAGGTGCTCGCCGAGGCGGGCGCAGGCGAGGAGGTCCTGACGGTG
>NZ_JBFAYB010000262.1:0-1007 GCF_040681075.1 Streptomyces sp. NPDC051907
GGAGAATTACTAGCTCTTACTTGGAATCATGTAGATTTTGAAAATCAATTATTATTTACAGATAATCGAGTAAATTCAAGTACATTAGAAGTTGTTGCTCCAAAGACCAAAGATTCTATTCGTTATGTTCCTATTAATCATGAATCTATTATGGTATTAAAAGAGCTGAAAAAAGAGCAAAGAATAACAAATAATGAATTAGGAATAAAAAATACGCATAATTATGTGTTTCAACATTACGGACTAAAAAAAAACATTCCAACAAATGCCAGTTGTAATAAAATATTGAAAAAAGTTTTAAATTCTTTAAATATTGCTCCAGTAATTACAATTTATGGTGCAAGGCATACTAGAGCAACATTTTTAGTAACTGAAGGAATTCCGCTTGATGTTATAGCTAAAGTATTGGGGCATTCTGTGGAGGAATTAACACGTACATATAGGCATTTGCTGGCAGAAACTCGTGATATAGGTTTTGAAAGGATAAAAGAGTTATAGATAGTATTTTAATTAATTTTATATTTATTTTATAAGGAGATTGATTATGATAAAATAGGCTTATTAATACTAAATTTTATTATACTGGAGAAATAATGGTTGTTAAAGATGGCGATGTCGTAACGTTCTTTAGAGAAAAAGATTACATAATGGTGAATAATAACTTAGGAAGTGGTGCTTTCGGAAAAACTGTTGTTATAAGAGATTCTTTTATTGATGAGCTTTTTGTAGCAAAAAAATATGAACCAATTATAGAAGATCAAATCTTTAAAGAAAAGTTTTTCAAAAGTTTTCTGGATGAAATAAAAATATTATTTAAGTTAAATCATAAAAATATTGTAAGGATTTATAATTATTATCCATTTGAAAATGTACAGACAGGATATATAATTATGGAATACATACAAGGTAAATCAGGTGATCAACTTCGACGTGCACACCGAGCAGCACGACGTGAACTGGTACCTGGAGGTCGACTGGAGCCTCGGCGACCAGAAGGGGACGGTACG